>NZ_DAOSET010000021.1:0-45124 GCF_035363275.1 Methanoculleus sp.
AGAGGTATACCCGGATGCTGATCGAGCGGAAGGATCTGACCCTGATGGATGTGATCGCTCTCGATAAGGTACAGAAGGGTAATCCTATCACACCGGAGGAGCGGACCGTTCTCCGGAAGAAGAAACTCGTTGAGGGGCGGCATCCGAATCTCTACGTTTCGGAGAGTGTTGCGGCCGAGATCGATACGCGGGCCGATTATATCAGGAAGCGGTCGTTTGACAAGGCATATTTCAAGGATATGGTAGTGGCGTATCTCCGGACCTACCACAAGGCGGAGAGAGCGGATATTGAAGCTCTGCTGCTGGACAAGGTTTCCGAGGCTCTGAATGAAGAGCAGAAACGCACTTTTGTCAGGGATTTACTTCAGGAGATGCGGATAGAGGGGACGATCACGGCTGTCGGGAGGACGAGGGGCGCGAAATGGGTGCTCGCCCCGGGCACCCTGCATGATGCATGATAGACGAAAGCATTGCCGAAGATCGGCGGCATGATCTCAGGTATTACATAACATGTTTCAAAACAGACATCACCCATCGATATCATGCTGCCCGGACTGTCGAAGATTGTCGAACCAACGACAAACTTTTGAACTCGAATCGCGAAATCAGCGGTTCTGCGGGGTTATTGCAAACCTTAGGTTGGGAAAAGATTGTCGAAGATTGTCGAAACGACGCCAAATGCTTGGGCTTGAATCCTGAAATAAGCGGTTCTGCGTTGATACTGTAAATCCGGGATTGGACGAAGACTGGACGAAAATTGTCGGATCGACGCCAAATATTTGGACCCGGATCGAGAATAAACGGTTTTACGTTGATACTGCAAGTCCGGCATTGGCGAAAGATTGCAGAAGGATACCGCGCTCCCGGAGCGCCGGACAACCGGGACCCGGCCTGCAGGATCGGTTCTCGCAGTTGTCACATGACCCGCCGAAGGTGCTGCCTGAGAGGATCGCCGGTAGAACCTCCAGACAAACCTGATCGACCCGGTTGTCGCTCTACTCCTCCCCGCTCCCCCCGTAGACCACCTGTCCGAAGCTGATGCACCCATCCCCGAGCGGATACTCCCGGTTCATAACCACCTCAAGCCCCGCAGCCCGGACCTCCCCGACGATCGCCTCCCGGATCGCCCGGTTATAGGCCACCCCGCCCGAGAGCGCCACCCGCGGGATCCCCCGCTCCTCCGCCGCCCGGACAGCCATCGCGGCGACGCCTCTCGCCAGGTTGTACTGGACCGACGCGGCGATGTCGTTCACCCGTTCCCCGGCCGCGGCCCGCCGGTATGCCTCGGCGATGAGCGACCGGGTCGAGAGGACCTCGCAGCCCCCGTCGCGCAGGAACTCAAGATCCCAGGCCGACGCCCGCCCGGCACACGCCGCCGACTCGAGTTTCATCGCCGGCTCGCCGTCGTAGGTCCGTTCCCGGCAGATACCGAGGAGGGCTGCGGCGGCGTCGAGCACCCTCCCGGTGCTCGAGGTCGCGGCGACGTTCAACCCCCGCTCCACCTGCCGGGAGAGGACCGCGAGCTCGATATCGCTCCACCCCCGTGACGAAAGGAGGTCCCGGACCCCCGGCGTCGGCAGGATCCCATACAGCATCCGCTCCGGGAACCGGGTGGCAAGGTCGCCGCCCGGCATCGGGACGACCTCGAGGTGGGCGACCCGGTCGAGGTGGGGAACCTGCCCGGCAAAGACCTCGCCACCCCAGATCGTGGCGTCGTCCCCGTAGCCCACGCCGTCGATCGCGATCCCGACACACTCCTCCCGGGTCGTCGCAGCGATGTGCGCCCGGTGGTGCTGGACAGCCATGACCTCTGCCCCGACCGCCTCGGCAACCTCCCTCGCGTAGCGGGTCGAGAGGAACTGCGGGTGGAGGTCGTGGACGATCAGGTCATATCGCGCCCCGACAAGTCCCCCGATCTTCTCCGCCGTCTCCTGCAGGTAGGCGAGGGTCTGGGGGTTTCTGACGTTTCCCACATGGGGCGAGGTGATGCAGAAGCCCGCTTTGTAGACGGAGACGTTCGCGTTCAGCTCCGGCCCGACGCCGAGGATACACGCATCTCCGAGGTCGATCGCCGTCCGTTTCGGGGCGAGGCCCCGTGAGAGACGGATGATGTAGCCGTCTCTGACGACGGAGTCGTCGCAGCGGTTGACGATCCGGCGGTTGTGGGTGAGGATGTAGTCCACCTGCCCCGAGAGCCGGCCGAGAGCGATCTCAAGATCGGTGATCATCGGGTAGCCAGGCAGGTTCGCGCTCGTCATCACCAGGAGCGGGTGGGCGAGGTTCGCAAAGAGGAGGTGGTGCAGCCCGGTGTAGGGGAGCATGCACCCGATGGTATGGAGCCCCGAGATCCCCGGGTGCGACGTATGGTCCTTCTTCTCGAGCACCACGATCGGCCGTTCCCGGGACTGCAGGATCCGCCGCTCTTCTTCCGAGACGACCGCGATCCGCTCCACCTCCTCCGGGGTTCCCATCACCGCGAGCGGCTGCTCTGTCCGGCCCAGCCGGCGTTTCAGTTCGGGGGCCGCCTCCTCGGTGCAGGCGATATGAAACCCCCCTACCCCCCGGATGGCGACGATCGAGCCCCCGTCAATGAGGGCTGCCGCCTCCCGGATGGGATCTGCGGCCGCAACCAGCGTCCCGTCGGCCTTCAAGAGAGCGAGTTGCGGCCCGCAGGCGGCACAGGCGATCGTCTGGGCGTGGTGCCGCCGGCAGGACGGGTCGGTGTACTCGCTCTCGCAGGCGCCGCACATGGGAAACTCCGCCATCGACGTCCGCTCCCGGTCGTAGGGGATGGCAGTGATGATGCTGTACCGCGGACCGCAGTTGACGCAGGATGTGGCCCAGTAGCCCTCGTACCGTCCCCCCGGCGTGAACATATCGGCGACGCAGTCGTCGCAGGTGCCGATATCGGCAGGGATGAATCCGGAGAGGCTCCCGGAGCCGCTCTCAAGGATAGTAAACGTATCGGGCGGGTTGTCGCGCAGATCCTGGACGTCCACGGAATCTATGTGAGATAACAGCGTTCCCCGGGAAACGGCCTCGAGGAACTCCTCGAAGCGGTCACCGAACGCATGGATCTCCACCTCGCTCCCGAGATTTTTGACGGTCCCGGTGATCCCAAATTCCCGGGCCTTTGCATAGACAAAGGGACGAAATCCGACCCCCTGAACGACGCCCCGGATGATGATCGTGCCACGTATACGCATTGAATATTCAGCAAAAATTTATGGAGTTATACAACGATATAACAATAGGGTATCGCATTGACGGGACATATTAAAATTCTTAATGATCCGGTTGAACTGGTTCCTCTTCTTATAACGTTCAATAATGCTGATTATAAAAAGATCTACGAGCTCTTAAACAAAGCCTGGCTGACCGAGGAGGAGCTCGGGACCTACGCCGGGACCTCGATGGTGACCGAGTGCCTCTCCATCCTCAAGAAGGGAAACTTGATCGAAGAACAGTGGCGGATGCCGAAGCCCGGAGAGAAGCCGACGAAGGAGTACCGGGCTACATACAGCAAATTCCGGGCCAGCTTCCAGTGTTCCATGGGCGATATCGGAGACCTGCTGCACATCGCCATCTCAAACGACGAGAGTCTTCGCACAATTGTGGATTCGGTTGAACAGGAGATCCTGGGCGGAACCACCTCGATCAGCGACATCTCCAGGAAGTACGGCGTGAGTCCAACCTTCATCAAGGGGCTGGCGAAGAGGATTCCCGGCCTTGATCTGAAAGGGCAGGGAATGGTGTTGCTTGACCGACTTCACTGACGATCCCCTCTATGTGATCTTACGTAGCAAACGGGAGGCCACGCGATTCCAGATCCTGGTGGAGATCGCCGAGCACCAGCCGGCCGTCCGCCAGCAGGAGATCGCCGGAAAACTCGGCGTGACACCCCAGGCCGTCTCCGAGTACATCCGGGAACTGGTGGATGAGGGGCTGGTCACCGCTCACGGCCGGGGCCGGTATGAGGTGACGAAGAACGGGATCGAGTGGGTCCTGCGGCACGCCGAGGCGCTCGAGGCCTATGCCCGTCACATCAACCGGGACATCATTCAGCAGGTGGCGGTCTGGACGGCTATCGCCCGGGATGAGATCCGGAAGGGCGATACGGTCGGCGTCTTCATGCGGGACGGCTGGCTCTACGCGACGAAAGAAGAGCAGAGCGCAACCGGCCTCGCGACCATGGACGCGGAGCCGGGAGAGGATCTCGGTGTCGCCCAGTTGAACGGCATCATCGAGCACGAGGAAGGACTCATTCATGTCTGCAAGGTGCCGCGGGTCGAGCGGGGCGGCTCAAGGCACGTCAGGACAGACCTTCTCCGGGACGCGGTCCGGGACGCGGAGATGGTGGCCGCAGTGGGCCTCGAGTCCTACGTAGCCCTCAGGAAGGCTGATATCGAGCCGGATATGTTCTTCGGATCCCGTGAAGGGGTTATCGAGGCGGCATTCCACGGGCGGGAGTGCGCAATACTTATCGTTGATGAGGAGTTTACCGACTTCCTCAAGCGACTGGAGACGGTGGGGCTCACCTATACGATCCACGACCTGATCGCACCATGAAGGTTATCGTCCAGCCCCAGAAAGGCACGTATAAACTGCTGTTTGTCGAGGGCGGCCGTGTCGAGGGTTCCGGGTTCGTCGACCTGACCGCAACCCCGAAGGGCCAGCGGCCAAAGAACTTCAAGATGCGCCGGCGGGGTAAACAGCTCAAGCCCACCCCGACCCGGGACCTGATCACGCTCTTGCGCCGGTCTTCGGTCCACCTTGCGGGGAAGAGCCCGGAGTTCGAGTCGTTTCTTGCCGACCTCCAGATCCCGGTGTCAAGGATCAACATCTGTCGGTTCTGCCAGCTCGAGGACCGGTTTGTTCCCATCGATAAGACGACCGGCGTCCGCTACGGCGGGGAGTGGATCTGCCTTGAGTGCGCGAAGCGCGAGATGCGCCGGGAGCTCGGCTACATGGGCAAATTCGGCGGCTCCGTCCTCGTCCACCTCGAGAAACTCCTCGCCCAGGTCCGGGACCTCGACCGGGTGCTGGGATCGGTGGGTCCCGACCATCCTGACCGGAAGCGGACCCTCTTTGACCGGCTCGAGGCGCACGAGGTCCAGAAGACGGCTCATATCACCGAACTCCCGCTGCCCGCGGCGTTTGCGAAGGCCGCCGGGGTCGAGTACTTGATGCCTGTCCAGCAGCTCGCCGTCCAGAACGGGCTCCTCGAGGGGCAGCACCTCCTCGTCGTCTCCGCCACCGCGAGCGGCAAGACCTTCATCGGTGAGATGGCCGGAATGAAGAACTTCCTTGAAGGGCGGGGGAGAATGCTCTTCCTGGTCCCGCTGGTCGCGCTCGCGAACCAGAAATACCAGCGGTTCCGCGACCGTTACGGCCACCTGGTGAGGGTCACCCTCCAGACCGGGATGAGCCGTCTCAACCTCCCCGAGACCCGGCCCGCGGGAGACCGGGACGTCCATGCTCCCGTCGTGGTAGGGACCTACGAGGGGATCGATCACGCTCTCCGGACCGGGAGATCCTTAAAGGACATCGGGACCGTCGTCATCGATGAGGTCCAGATGCTCGAGGACCCCGATCGGGGCCACCGTCTCGACGGGCTGATCGCCCGGCTCAAGCATATCGCCCCGGAAGCCCAGTTCCTCTACCTCTCGGCGACGATCGGGGCTCCCGGGCTGCTCGCGGAGAAACTCCGGGCAAACCTGGTCCGCTACGCCGACCGGCCGGTTCCGCTCGAGCGGCACCTCATCTTCGTGGAACGGTCTAAGAAGATCGGGTTCATCAAGCAGATGGTCGCCGAGGAGTACAAGATACGGTCGTCGAAGGGCTACCGGGGCCAGTCGATCGTCTTCACGAACTCCCGGGCCCGCTGCCACGTCATCGCCGACGCTCTCGGAAAGATTGCCGCCCCCTACCATGCGGGGCTGACCGCGCAGGAGCGCCGGGACGTAGAGCGGCGGTTCGCGAACGGGGAGGTCGGCGCCGTCGTGACCACGGCCGCGCTTGCCGCCGGCGTCGACTTTCCGGCATCTCAGGTGATCTTTGACGCCCTTGCGATGGGCATCCAGTGGCTCACCGTCCAGGAGTTCCACCAGATGATGGGCCGCGCCGGTCGGCCCGATTTCCACGACCTCGGCCGGGTGGTCATCCTGGCGGAGCCCGGGGGTTCGTACTCCAGATCGTCCGGGAAGACCGAGGAGGAGGTCGCCGTCGGCCTTCTCAGTGGCGAGATGGAGGAGGTCGCTCCCGAGTACGACATGGAGCAGAGCACGGAAGAGTTCGTGGCGAACGTCGTGGTCTCTAGCGGCGACGAGCAGGAGGTGATCCGCATGACCCACACGATGGTCGGGGCGCTGGAGCCGGCCCTCCCGACACTCCTTGACTACGGGCTGGTCCGGCGGAGGGCCGGCCGCATCGAACTCACGGATATGGCCCGGGTGATGGCCGAGCACTTCATCGGCGTCGAACGCCTGGTCGAGATCAAGGACCTGGTCCGGCGGATGGACGATGCGGCCGATGTCGTCGCGGAACTCGAGTGCGCCGAGGAGAAGGAGCCGTAGGGGACGGCACCCGGCCTCCCTCACCGGTACCGCTCAAGGTACTCCCGGACCTTCTCCGACTCAACCCACCCTTCGTCGAGCTGCATGAGAATCTTCTTAATCTGCCGGACCTGCTCCCGGATCTTCTCCGCCCGCTCGTCCTCGATGAGGTCGGCCATCCCCTGGACGACCTGAAGAGGGTTTCGGATGTGGTCGGTCAGGACCGCGAACTGCTCGATGTTCCTCTCGATCTGCCGGTATGCCTCCAGCCTCTCCCGCTCCATCCGCGCCCGCTCTCTCATTTCGCGCCTGAGACTCTCGTTTGCCGCCTGGAGTTCGTTGGTCCGCTGCGTCACCAGTTCCTCCAGGCGGTAGCGGTAGTCCATCAACTCCTTCTCGGCCCTTCTCCGCTCCGTTACGTCCCGCGCGATGATGAGGATCGCCGGGGTGCCCTCGAGGCTGATGCGGTGAATGGTCGCCTCGGCGGGGATCCGTTCGCCCTGCCGGGGGATCAGGTCGGCGCTGTAGAGGTGGTGGTCGTCTCGCTCGAAATCGCTCCTGATGAGGATGACCGAACGGGGAGCGAGGGCGAGGAGATTCTCCCGGGCATACCCGAGAGTCCGGCAGGCGAGCGCGTTTGCGTCCAGTATCCGGTAGGGCGTGCCCTCCCTCCCCACTGCGCAGACGAGCAGGAAGTCGTTCCCGCTGTCGAAGAGGAGACGGTAGCGGTCCCTGCTCTCCAGGAGCTCCTGCCGGGAACGCTCCAGATCGTCGAGCATCCGGTTGACGTCGCCGGCAAAGCGTGAGACCGGGTCGCCCTCGCCTGCGGGGAGACGGGTGCGGGCGTCACTGCCTGCCCGGATGGCCTCGATGCTCGCCCCCATCCCGGCGATGCGGGCAACCACAGCCCGCTCCTTGAGCCAGATCCCGAGGAGCCCAAAGGCAATCCCGGCGATGAGGAGTTCGAGGAGCAGGATGCCCACGGCGTCCCCTATCTCTCCCGGAATCCCGGACGGCAGGGCGACAAGAAGGAACGAGGCCGGAAAGCGGGCACGAAGCGTACAGAAGTCCGCAGGGGGGGCGGCCGGAAGCAGGAGTGTATGCTTGCAGTGGTCCATGAGATGTTGTACTCTTGCGCCGGGCAGAGAGATGCCCGTAAGCCTGCAGGGGTCACCCGGCCGCGCTGCAGATGTTTGACACGACGGTTCCGGCGCGCTATCCCACCTGCACGCCTTTGTATCCCATGATAGTAAAAAAGGTATATTAATTTATCTCATGTGAGAGAATGACATGCGGTCAGAATGGCTCTTTTGGGCCGGTAGAGTTAATGTTTCGGGGAATCCGAACGACGAACGGCCGCCGCTCCCCTGGAAGAGGGTCTATCCGTGCCCCGGCACCTCTCCGGCAGCGCATTCACGAGCGTTCCGTTGCATCATCACTGCAAAGACTCCCGTTCCGATGAGGCATACCGCTCCGCCCACGTAGAAAACGGCGCCGATCCCGATATAGTCCATGAAGACCCCCCCGATCAGCGGTGCGATGATCATGCCGATACCAAAGACCGTGTTGTAGGCGCCCATCGAGGTTCCCATCCCGATGGTCCGGCCTGCATCGACCGTCAGAGCCATGATGGCCGGTTGCTGGATGGCGCCCCCGACGCCCACGGCGGAGGTGATCACGAGCAGAGGCCAGAACGACCCCGAGAGGGGGATGACGGCGAGCGCCACCGCGGCTACGGTCGATCCCGCGACGATCAGGGTAACTTTGTTCCCGGTGTCGGTGAGCCTCCCGATCGGCATCTGGAGGAGCGCCATCAGGAAGGTGTTCACGGAGAGGACGACGCCCACCTCGAACGGGCTGATCGCGATCAGCGGCCCGAAGACCGGGATAAAAACCATCATACCCCCGCGGCCGAGGGCGCTGATGAGGGTGAAGACCAGGATCCCCCGCATGATCGGCAGCGTGAAGATCTCCCGCATCGGAGCGGGTTCCCTGGCCGGGATTGTCAACGAGCCCGGTCTCGCCTCCGGAAGAGAGGCGGCGACGAGAAGTGTGGCGAACGCCGAGAGGCCGGCCATGACATAGAAGACCGAATCCATGCCGAACGCGTCGTTTAAGAATCCCCCGAGGAGCGGTCCGACCCCCATCCCGAGAAACATCGAGATGGAGAAGTTTCCCATCTGACTCCCTTCCTTGCCCTTCTCCGAGAGGTCCGCTATGTAGGCCATGGCTATCGGGACGACCATTGCTGAAGCGATCCCGTGGGCGAAACGGACTGCCGTGAGGGAGAAGACACTGTCGGCGATGATGTAGGTGAGCGAGAGGACCGCGTAGGCGAACATGCCGATGAGGATGATCCACTTCCTCCCCCGCCTGTCCGATATCCGTCCGATGACGGGCATGAAGACCGACCGGGAGAGCGCGAAGGCAGAGAAGATGATCCCGAGCCAGATGCCGGTTGCTCCGAGGTTCTCCGCGTAGATGGGGAGGAGCGGGCTGACGACCCCGAGCCCGAGCATGGTGGCAAAGACGGAGATGAATAAGACGTTATAGATTCGTTTGGCGGTATTCATGCGAAGTTAACCTGAGCTGGTCTTCCGATCGGCAGACCGGTTTGCGGTACGTGTACGGTTGCGAGAAAAAAGTTGGGGGCACTCTACCTTATACATTCGGTCGAAATCATACCCGCCGCGCGACACAGCACCACCGGTCGTAGATGGGGTCGCGCCGGTTCTCGAAGACCTCGGTCTCCCGGTCCTCTTCGGCACACCACTCTTCCACCCGGGCCGCCTCGGCCTCTGTGCCGACGGTGATCAGCGTTTCATCGGTGAGGATGAGGAGTTCGGTGACGATCGATTCCCAGAGGTTCGCGTTGTACGAGTAGATCTCCCCGGCCATGAACGCAACGCCGAGGGGCACCGGCGCGATGTAGCGGGAAGCCTCCTGCGCGTCGATACAGATGGTATCGGCAGGCGCGAGGCGGCCCCGGGTAAGCCCGAGTGCGAGGAGCGCGGGGTCGTTGTCATAGGCGAGCGCCCGCACCCCACCAGCCCGGAGGGCCGCGGTCCCGACGCCCGAGCCGCAGCAGCAGTCGAGGCAGGGGGTTCCCGCACGGTCGCCCCAGACCACGGTTACGAGGTCGCGGATATTCCCCTCCCGGTCGGGACGCAGGTCTTCGAGAGCGGGAACAACGTTTGCGCGGATATCGAGACTGTAATACTCGCGGACTGCCGAGAGCCATGCCTCCCGGCTCTCCTGGTAGATATCACCGCCGACGGCCTCGAAGCACTCGATGACCTCGATCGTCGGGTCCCTGAAGAGGAACGAAGCGGCGTGCCAGCCGTTCGAACCGTCGTGGAGCGCGAACGCGAGCGGCTCCTCCTCCTCGTCGACCAGGAGTCGGGCTTCGTCCGGGCTTCCCTGGAACAGCAGGGCTGTACAGGCGTCTATCGTCAGTTCCGCAAACGACGGTTCAACCAACCGGCACCCGTCGACCTCAAGGATATCTGCAACCTTCATATCGTTCGCCTCTCGATCGTTAAGCCACCCGGCGCCCGGATGACCCCGTCCACGCGGGCGTCCTCGTGCAGGGTGAGGCCCCGGCAGGAGATGTTCCCGAGGATATGCACCTCCTGCTCGATCACTACGTCGCCGTCGCTCTGGACGTCGCCGTGGATGATTGATCCCCGTGCGATGTTCGCATCTTCCTTCACGTGGAGGCTCCCGAAGATCGTCGTCCCTTCCCGGACCGCGATCGAGCCGGCACGGATGTTCCCGTGCAGCCGGCACCCTGCCCCGATAGCCATCCTCTCCGGGACCGAGAAGGTCTGCATGTTGAGGACGGCGCCGGCCGGGATCATCAGCGGCGTGGAGGCGGGGGCTTCGTCTTCGCCGAAAAGTTTCTGAAGGACGGCGTCCAGTTCCTCCTGCTTCTCGATCCCGAGGACGGCAACGAGGTACATCATGATGTAGATGATGACCGGCATCGGGTTGCGGATGGAGATCCAGCCTTTTGCCTCGAATCCGCGCTCGATCTTGACGTTATCCCCGATATCAAGGTCGCCTTTGACGATCAACTTCCCCTGGATCTTCACTCCCTCGCCGAGGTAGGCGTCCTCCTCCACGAGAACGTCGCCGGCGACCTCGCACCAGTTGTCTATCCGGACGTCGCCGGCCGCAACGATATCGCCGTTGATTTTGCTGAATTCGCAGACCACGACGTCGTTGCCCGTGAGGCCGTAATCGATCCGGCACCTCTCACCGATGACGACATCGAGCCCCGTCTTGAGCGTCCTCTCCTGGAGTTCGGTCCGGTCCGGGAGGTTACAGGCCCTGATCCAGTCGTGGTCTCCTGTCGGTTCCATCTATGGTATAATCTTCATGCGCCATACTTATGACTCTTATTGATTAGATCCAGGGCGATCGGCATGAGATCGCAGCCGCGGATACGATGGAGGCCGCCCTCCGCACACGAGACCTCGTCGAATCGGACTGTCCGGTCCACCCGGACCCCGGGACCCCTGATGACGATCGGCACCGGGTCGGCGCTGTGATCTTTTATGGCACAGGGGGTGCTGTGATCGGCACAGACGACGAGCAGGGTGTCCTCAAGATCGAGCAGCGGCTCGAGCGCCTTATCGATCACCTCGATGAAGTCCCGCTTCTGGATCCCTTTCCCGTCGTGGCCGGCCTCGTCCGCGCCCTTGATGTTCATCAGGACGAAGTCTTTGCGGCCGAGTTCCGCGATCGCCGCCCTCACCTTGGCGTCCAGGTCGGAGTTGGTCGACCCGGTGGTCCCCGGCACCGGGATATGCTCGAGCCCCACGACCTTCCCTATCCCGGAGATGAGGGTGGCCGCGGAGATGACACTCCCGGAGAGGCCGTAGCGCTCGGGGAACTGTGGGAACGCGCCCATCTTCCCGGCACCCCGGATCAGGAGGAGATTTCCCGGCGGGAGGCCTTCCTCCACCCGCCGGACGTTCGCCGGGTGATCGAAGAGAATCTCCGCGGACTGGCGGATGAACTCGTTGCAGGCATCTGCCGTCTTTTTGTCCGCCGGATCGTCGGTACAGGGTTGGACGGCCGGCGGGCGCACTCCCTCGTTCTTCGGGTCGTTCGAGGAGACCTTATCCCCAAGCCCTTCTCCTACGAGGGCGAGGGCCGCACGGTGGCCGGCGCCCGACTCGAACCTGAACGCGAGACCGAGGGCCGAGAGGTCGACGCCCTCCCGGATCGCCTCCGCGAGGGGTTCTGTCCCGGAGATCCTCCCTGCCCGGCGGTCGGTGATGAGGCCGTTCGCGTCGACCGTCGCGAAGTTGCACCGAAAGCCGATCATCCCGGCGGTCATGTGGATCCCGGTCCCCTCGGCCTCGAGCGGGCCCCGGCCGGTGTAGTATTCCTGCGGCGGGTAGCCGAGCAGGGAAAGGTGGGAGGTGTCGGACCCGGGACGTATGCCGGGTCCGATGGAGTCCATGATCCCGCATACGCCTTCCGCAGCGATCCGGTCGAGGACCGGGGTCCGTGCGGCGGCGAGAGGGGTCAGTCCGTTCAGCGCTTCGCAAGGACGGTCGGAGATCCCGTCCAGCACCAGGAATAACACCTTGTGAGCAATCATCGAGAACAGGTGAGATCCCGAACCTGATTACTCTTGCCGGTGCCGGTCCGGATCACCGGCCCCTCGCCGCTGCTCTCCGGAGTGCGAGGCATCGCTCCGTGTGGCGGAGCGCCTCCTTTGCGAGGGCGTCGCCCTGTCTGCGGCATTCCTCCCTGCAGTCGATCATGATGAGGATGTTGGTCGTCTTGATCATCTCGGCCGAGAGTCCCCGGATCTCCGCGGCAAGGTCATCGTCGACGATCGCCTCCAGGTCGCGTATGATGTCGTAGAGCTGGTGCGAGTACCGGTCGAGCAGCGTGTTTGCGGCGAGAACCCAGGCGCCGTCTCTCTCCTGCTCCGCAAGGTCGGTCCATTCCCGGTGGAACTGGACAAGCATCCTCCTGATGATCCCCCGGGCCACCGTCTCCCGGTCTTCCAGGTACTCCTGATCGATCCGGGACAGTTTTACCCGTTGCACACCCCCAGGGTGCTCTTGTGTCGTCACGTTTCTTCACCCCGTCGCCGCACTTCTGCGAAGATATGCCCGGTCATAGGGCATATATCTTCGTGCCGTCTCTGATCATCGGAGGGACAACTACGAAAAGGTGCGGGAGCCGTAAGAAAAAGAGTGAGTAGCCGGCCTTATACGGTCGCGACCTGCTCAAGTTTGGACTTGGTGATCTCGACCCGGCGGATCGGGTAGATCGTCTTTACGACTTTGAAGACGTCCCGGGCCATGTCGCCGGAGACGATATCCTTGACCAGGGTCTCAAAGTCGCTCTCCGCCGCACGGGCGGCGAGGGCCTGCGAGATCGCCTGCCGCACGGCGTGGACCTGGCTCTGATCGGCCCTCGAGAGGGTGAGACAGACGACCGTCACCCGCAGGAGTTTGCCGTCCTTGCTGACGACCGGGTGGATGGTGTCGATGCGGGATGCCCGCCGCTTGACCATCGACCGGAGGTAGTCCCGGGTCACTTCGTGCCCGATGAACTCGGTGTACGCGGCGTCGCCGGCCACGTCGTTGATCTTGAACCTCATCTTGATGTGGGACTTGGAGTAGTCCTGCACAACTTCGCCGAGCGTCGCGGTCATGACCCGGCCGACCATGTTCGCGGGGTCGGCCGAGATTGCGTCGCCAATCTCAACTTTGCCGAAGGCGTCGGGTACGTAGACACGGTACCACTTCTTGGCCTTCCAGCCTTCCAGCCTTCTTCCAACCTGTTTCTTCTTTGCCATGGTATCACTTCTCTCCTGATTGTTTGTATCCCAGATTCACTCCGGAGCTCCCGGTTGTCTGCCTGATGCCGATGTGCACACATCCTCCGCTATCGCCAGGTTCATGAGGTAGTCGTCCACCGAGGCGGTGATCGACCGAAGCCTGGTCCCCTCTATCTCGGCCCGCACTCCTCCCTCGATCGGGTAGGTCCGGATCAGGGTGAGATTGTCGGGCTCGAGCGCGGCCGCCACGCATTCCGGACGGCTGTGCGGGGTCTCGATGACGCCCTCGATCCGGGTCATGCATGCACCTCATTTAAGAGTTCCTGCCTGAACCGGTCAATCTGGTCGGCGCCGATCAGGGCTCCGGCCCTCCGCTGATGCCCGCCGCCCTGGCCGCCGCATGCCTCCGCGACCCTCCGCATCAGCGGCTCGAGGTCGAGGTCGATGCCCGGCGGGCAGCGTGCCGATACGGAGTACCGGTCCCCCCTCTCTCCGATGACGAAGACAGGCCCGCTCTGGACGAGATCGTTTGCGAGCGCGTCGGCGACGTCGCTTGCTACCGCTCCATCGTCTACCGCAAAGAGAGCGAGACGCTCGTCGAGACGGCGCGCCCCCCGGATGCCGGCGATGACCGCCTGCCGATAGCGGGCGGTGATCTCCCAGGCTTCCTGGAGTGCATGGGTCGAGCGGAGGCAGAGCGATGCGCCGATGTCCCCGCGCCCGGCCTTGCCGCAGGCGTCGACGACGGCGGCGAGGTTCGTGGCCTCGTCGATCACCTCCCGTCCGAGGCTGTAGGTAGTGCCCCAGATCCCGCAGAGCGCGGAGAGCGAGGCTTTCGGGGCGGCCGTGAGCACGACCCGGGAGAGGAGGGACTCGACGTCCACGTCATCCTCATCAGTGACCTCTGCGACGAGCGCCCTCGCCGCGTCGGGCTCGCCCGAGAATCCCACAAGATACGGGTTGACGGAGAGTGCGAACTGCTCGACGAGCCCCCTTCCCGGGAGGCGGAGACCGCGGCGGGGTGCGATAAACCCGTTCCCGATGCCTTCGCTGGAAATTTCCCGGTTCGGCCCCTCTATCTCCTGGCCGTCGCCGATGATCCCGAGGAGTGCGAGGCCCGTCAGGTCGCGGTTGTCTCCCATGCGCTGGGCGACGAGGTAGGCCGCACCGGCCGCCGAGAGGTTTCGATCGCCGTCGATTCCCGCGAGGCGCGGGTTGACGTGGTAGTCGCCTTCGAAGTGGGGCAGATGGTGGTCCACCACCATCACGTCGCCGGAGAGGTCCGTGAGTGCTGACCCGAAGTCGCAGAGGAGCACGCTGCTGTCGTGAGGGACCTCGGCCGCGGTGATGCCTGCGCGGATCCTCAGCCGGAACTGCCCGCCCTCACGGAACATGGCATGGCAGAGGATGGATGCGGCGGCTATGCCGTCCGCGTCATGGTGCGCGAGCACCTCCACAAACTCCTGTTCGAGCAGGTGATCGGCGAGGTTTGCAGCAGCGGCGTTTAGCGACATGGGGTCATCAGCGGGAAAGCAGGATCTCCGCAGTCTCCGGTTTATATGTCCAGCCTTTCGGCATCCGTCCGGATCCGACGTAGTACTTGACCAGTCTGCGCACCTTGGACTCAACGATCTGGAGCTGCCGGGCGTTGTGCACGTCCTTCTTGTTCTCCTCAAGGTGTTTCCTTAACCCGAGCGCTTTCTGCATCAGGTTCCGGAGATCTTCGGGGATCTCGGACTCAAGCCCCTTTTCGCGAAGGATCTCGTTTACACGCTTGCCGGTGGCGAGCTTGACGTCAGGGACAGCGTACCTGTCCCGCAGTGCAAGGCCGATCTGGCTGGTCGACATGCCGTCTTTGCGCAGATCGACGACGATCTTCTCGATCTCCGTAGCGTCCGTATTGGACCACTCGGGTGCTTCCTTCCGGTAGGGCCGGATGGAACTGCTGGTTCCTCGGCGCCGAGCGTACATTCTTGCCATTCATACACCTCCGTTAGATACACTATGTAAGTCCAGAAAAGAGTCCGTTACCTGACTAATCTCTGTAATCCCGAGCCCTTGCGGGCAGTGCTTCCGGGAGCACGTCGGACTTACCATAGCCAGCACATGTGGTGCTGCATCATATTCTCCGGGAGGCGTCTTAAGGGTATCGGGCGGATGCACAAGGAGCCGGGAGCGATCTTCTTCGTGAGGGTTCCCTCATGAGGTGAAGGGGCAGAGCCGGAAGGCCCGGGCAACAGGTGCGGGGGTGAAAGCTGCGTCCCTTCGTCAGGCGGATCAGGAGGGCCGGATCGCCGCCGGTCAGTCTACAACCGGGCGTTGAACCTCAAGGGCCGTGCCTATCGGGAGGATGGTGTGAGCCTGTCCGGGTACGATCTCATTATGACACTCTCGCCACTCAAGGAGGGGCATCTCCGGCTCCGGGATCCCCGACGACTGCGAGCCGCGTATCTTCAACCACAGCCGGCGCGGGAAGGGGCCCGGCCTCTACATCGTCCGGATGCTTCTGGGGCGCTATAGGGGCAGCGTCCGGGCGGGTGACCACGTCCCGGGCCGGCCGGGGGAAGGGGCCGCCATCACGTTCACCCTGCGGCGTTATAAGCCGGGAGGGAGTGAGCCGAATGTTTATCTCCTCCCCGGTCAACATGTATTGGTACCGGAGCGATAGTAGTCTAGCGGTAGGACAGGGGCTTCCCAAGCCTCTAGCCCGGGTTCGATTCCCGGCTATCGCATGGGTATCTTCTGGTTCTGTTTTTCGGTACCGTTCTCGATTCCAGAAGAACACGATTGCAATCCTTGAGTCCGCGAGGACCAGGTTCAATCTCAAGGCCACGCTGATTGACCTCCAGGATTCGGATGCCGTTCAAAATGCCCCTTGCGCGTTTGGAACCTTCTGTATCGTGCATGACGGCGAGGTTATCAGCCATCACCCGATCAGCAATACCCGGTTTGAGAATATCATGAAGAGGAGGGTCGCGTAACCGGGGAGGGAAGAGGGGGTTCTGCCGGCCCCGGTTTCCCGTAGCGTGGATCACCCGACGCCGTTACTGTCGCCATCCGCAATAATCTCGAACCGGCAGTGATCAAACCCCATCGAGTAGCACCGGGCCTCGATCACCTCCATCGGCCGCCCATAGTGGCGGGAGAAGAGTGCCCGGAGGATGCCGGAGTCGAACGCGCACGCGGGCTTCCCCGTTACGGGCAGGTCGGCGCATTCGAAGCAGTCGTAGACGAGGAGGGTGAGCGGCTCCGTCCCTGCGATCTCGATCCGACCGAGGTTGTGCTCCTCCCAGAACCGGGCGATCTTTGCGCAGAAGGCCCCCGTATCTGTCTCGGTCACCGCCGGATAGAGTTCCTCCCCGACCCGCTCGCCGGCCCGGGTGAGGAGCGGGTCGAGCAGGATCCCCTCCTGCATCAGCGAGACCCGGACCGTCCGGAAGATCAGTTTATAGAACGCAAAGGGGTCGCTCGATCCCGCCCGGTACGCCCCCGTGTAGGCGGCGAGCGCATCGGCCACCCGGTCGTCGGGCGTGACGCTTGCGACGAGCTCGCCGGTGAGAAAGAAGATCTTGCGTCTCGCGTCCTCCGGGTCGGCCCGGGACCCGATCACCCCCGCTGCCGTGAGGTCCTGGAGGTGTACCGAGACCGTTGACTTTGCCCGCCCGGCAAGGGCGACGATCTCATCGAACGTGTACTCGCGTTCCCGGAGCGCTGTAAGGATCGCGCGCCGCACCGGGTTCTCGACCGTCCGCATCCCGTCCCGTGTCGAATACAGGTCTATCTCCAGGTTCGGTTTCGGCCGGCTGGTTCTCTCTCTGCCGGTCATCTCCTGCTCCATAGACTAAGATCGAAAGGATGATATATCAAATGTTCGGATATAATAGAACGTTCGTTTAATTACGAACAACATGAGGGATACATATGATGGCTACGAAACTCGCCCCCGGCGTCTACTGGGTCGGGGCAATCGACTGGAACCTGAGGGAGTACCACGGCTACACCCTCCCCGGAACGACCTACAATGCTTACCTTGTCCGGGGTGAGAAGACGGCGCTGATCGACGGCGCCTACCACGGGTTCGAGGGGGAGGTCCTTGGTCGTATCGAGTCTGTCTGCAACCCCGGCGCGATCGATTACATCGTCGTGAACCATATCGAGATGGACCACTCCGGCACCCTGCCGGCGTTCGTGCGGCGGATGCCCGATGTCCCGATCTACTGCACGGGGCGGGCCGCGGCCGGCCTTGCGCGCCACTACGATATCAGCGGCTGGAAGATCCATGTCGTGAAATCCGGCGACACCCTCGACCTCGGCGGAAAGACGCTCACCTTCCTTGAGGCCCCGATGCTCCACTGGCCCGATTCGATGTTCACCTACCTCGTGGAGGACGCCATCCTCTTCCCGAACGACGCGTTCGGGCAGCATGTGGCAAGCGCCGCCCGGTTCGACGACGAGCTCGGGAAGGATGCAGCGATGGCCCACGCGCAGAAATTCTTTGCAAACCTGATCATACCGCTCGCGCCGAAGGTCCTGAAGAAACTCGACGAGGTCGGCGGGCTCGGGATCGATATCAGGATGATTGCGCCGAGCCACGGCATCGTCTGGCGGTCCTACGCCGGAGATATCCTCAAGGCCTACACCGACTGGAGCCGGGGTGTCGCGAAGGAGAAGGTCACGATCGTCTACGACACCATGCACGGCTCGACCACGATGATGGCCCGCGCGATCGCTGAAGGGATCATGGCCGAGGGCGCCGACGTCCGGGTCTGCCTCCTCCGCGACGGCCGCTATGAGGGGACGCACCGGAGCGATATCGTTACGGATATCCTCGACTCAAAGGCGGTCATCATCGGGTCGCCAACGCTCCAGGACGAGGTCCTCCCCACGGTGGCCGGGTTCCTCAGTTACCTCCGGGGGCTCGCGCCCGGCCGGCTTACCGCAAAGAAGATCGGGTGCGCGTTCGGGTCGCATGGCGGCATGGGCGGTGCGGTCGCTCAGGCAGAAGCTGCCCTGAAGGCGGCCGGGATCGAGGTGATCGACGGCGGGTTCCAGGTGAACTACCGCCCGGACGGCGACGAACTCGGCCGGGCCTACGAACTCGGGCGGAGGGTGGTGCAGGAGATCCGCGCCCGGTGATCTCGTCTTCCCATACACGTTCTCCGAATCCCGATATGCACCCGGTGTTTCACGCCCGCCGGATGTCCCTATCTGCCGGACTGATCGGCCCAACCACACCCCCGGGCGATACCCGGGGTCCATACTCTCGTTCGCTCTCCTTCACGCCGGTGCAGCAGAGACGGGCCTCGTTGTCGTGCGGGGGAATATCGCGGGGGAAGATGTAATCGTGATGAGCGGCATCTACCTCCCGTGATGCCGGACAAGACGAGCGTTCTGCGGGGAGACGGGCGGGCATGAGAAGCCGGGGCTGGATCCTGCTCTCCCTTCTCCTCAGCGGCGCAACACTCACAGTTCTCCTCGCGGTGACCTTCACCCCCGAGACCCGGGCCTACCTCGGTGAGGTCAGCGTCGCCGCCCTCTTCCTCGCCCTCGGGCTCCGTGCCGCGGCGATCGTCTGCAGGATCGCGCGGATCCGGGTCCTCTGCGGCGGTCTCGGCTACACCATGCCGTTCCGGGGCCTCGCGGAGCTCCAGTTCCTCTCACTTCTCGCCGGCTCGATCACGCCCGGTCAGGTCGGCGGCGAACCTGTCCGAATCCACCGGCTCTCGCGTTCCGGGCTTGCCATCGGGGATGCCGTTGCCGTCGTCGTCGCGGAGCGGGTGCTTGACCTTGCCGTAGTTGTCGCTCTCACCCTCGCGGCCCTGCTCGCCGTCCGGCACCTCTGGGGCTACCTCGCCGCTACCGTCCTCTACCCGGTGGCCGCCTTCCTGCTCCTCGCCCTCGGTCTCCTGCTCGCGCTCATCCTCCTGATCCACCGCCCGTCGTTTCGGAGGAGGGCGGTGGACGGTGTTGCCGCCCGGGTGATCGACCGGTGCAGCCGGAGCCGGCGTTGGCTCCGGTTCTGTCCGGGTGCCGGGACTGCGAGCTCCCTTGCGGAGCGGATCAGCCGTGAGGCCGAGACGTTTGCCGCAGGGCCATCCCGGTTTGCGCGGGCCGGCCGGCGGGCTATCGGTGGTGCGCTCACCCTCACCGTCCTTGAATGGACCCTTTATTTCTCGGTATCCTCGGCCCTGCTCGTTGCTCTTGGTCTACCGCCTTCCCTCCCGGAGTCGCTCCTCTTCCAGGGGGTTCTCCAGATGGTCGCGACCATCCCGCTCATTCCCGGCTCGTCCGGGATCGCCGAGATCGGCGCCGTCACGCTGTATCGCCAGCTCGTGCCCGCTTACCTCCTCGGTATCTTCGTCGTCCTCTGGCGGCTGACCCTCTACTACCTCAACATCCCTCTCGGTCTCCTTGCGGGTGTTCTTGCCGCGAAGGAGGGGATCGGTGAGGGCGAGGCCGATCCCTATCCCACTGAAAACCTATAACCCTTATGAGACCCAAATCTATCAATTAACGCGATATGACCGAATTTTTCCTGTTCACCAGACAATCGATGAGTATTCGGATCTCCGGCGGGGGAGGATCATGATCACCGATACCGATATGTATGCCCTCTCGATCATCACCGAGAACAGGGCCGGCGTGCTGCGCGATGTGGCCACGGTGATGGCGGATTACCAGGCCAATATCCAGATGATCCAGCAGTCGATCATCACCTCCGGCCCGAACACCGGGAAGGCGTACCTCTACTTCGAGTTCGAGGAGTGCGGGAACCACGGCGAACTGATCGCCGACTTATCAAGGGTGCCGTCGGTTGTCGAGGTCACGATCTACCCGCCGTTCTCCCGGATATTCGGGTCCCGGGTGATCATCATCGGCGGTGGTGCGCAGGTGGCGCAGGTGGCGCTCGGCGCCGTGAACGAGGCGGACCGCCACAACATCCGCGGCGAGCGGATATCGGTCGACACGATCCCCCTTGTCGGGGAGCAGACCCTGGCCCTCGCCGTGGACGCGGTGGCCCGGCTCCCCCGGGCGTGCATTCTGGTGCTTGCCGGGTCGCTGATGGGGGGGGAAGTCTCGCGGGCCGTCGACCGGGTCCGGCAGGCCGGCATCCCGGTGATAGCCCTCAAGATGGCGGGGAGCGTCCCGCAGCACGCCGATCTGGTCGTGACCGACCCCATCCAGGCCGGCGTCTTCGCCGTGATGCACGTCAGCGGCAAGGGGGTCTTCGACATCAACCGCGTGCGTGGACGTGAGTTCTGATGAATTCGATCGATATGGCTGTCAAGGTGCTCTCGCGGGACGGGCTTATCGTCTATCCCACCGAGACGGTCTACGGCCTCGGGGCGGACGCTCTCTCCGAGGATGCGGTGATGCGGGTCTATGAGGCCAAGAACCGGCCGCTGGGTAAACCGGTCTCCGTTGCGGTCTCGGATATGGAGATGCTCTGTGCCGTCGCCGTGGTGGACGAGGCTGCACGGGCCTTCATCGACCGGTTCCTGCCCGGCCCGGTGACGGTGGTCCTCCCGGCGAAGTCCTGCCTGCCGGAGGTCCTCACCGGCGGCACCGGTCTCATCGGGATCCGGTGGCCCGAGAACGAGATAGCCATCGCTATCATCGCGCGGTTCGACACGCCGATCACGGCCACGAGCGCGAATATGTCTGATGATATCCCGCCGGTCCGGCCCGAGGAGGTCTCCGTCCCCTACGACTACCTGGTTGACGGCGGGGAACTTCCCGGGACGCCGAGCACGGTGGTGGACCTGACCACCCGGCGCATCCTGCGGAAGGGGGCGGAATGGGAAGCAGTGGAAGCGTTCCTGGAGACCCTGCAACCATGACCTCCATACGGCTCCGTGACTTCATCGAGGACCGTGAGGGCTGCATCTATGCGGTCTCGAACTACGACAACACCGATCGGGTAGGGTGCATCCTCCGTTACGTCCCCGATGCGGACGGGGAGCGGACGGGCATCACCGGCCGGCGGTACCGGAAGTACGACTTTGCCGAGTCTTTCGCCTGGATCCGGGAGCATAAGCCGGAGTATCTCGACGCGGTCCACCGGGTGCCCTGCTGCGATGTGGTCCGGGTCTACAAGCCGGAGGAGGAGATCGGGAAGGTGGCGGCCCGGAACGCCCGGGTGCGGAGGCTCCTCTCCCGCTTCGACCTCCCGACAGGCTCGTTCGGGTGCACGGGCTCGCTCCTCTGCGGCCTGGAGAACGCCGCCTCCGATATCGACCTGGTGGTCTACGGCGACGCCTGGTTTGCCGCCCAGCGCCAGCTCCGGCACCTGGTGGGCGCGGGGGTGATCCCGGGGATGAGCACTGCGATGTGGCGGAAGGTCTACGACAAGAGGGTGCCGGAGATATCGTTTGAGGCCTTTGTCCTGCACGAGCAGCGGAAGTGGAACCGGGGCGAGTTCGAGGGGACCTACTTCGACCTCCTCTACACCCGGGCCTACGGGAACCTGGACGCGGTCCCGGCCGGGAAGGGGACAGTGCTTGGCCGGGCGACGATCGAGGCGACGGTCACGGACGCCTCTCTCTCCTTCGACAGCCCGGCGGTCTACGCCGTGGACCACGACGATGTATCCCGTGTGCTCTCCTTCACCCACACCTACTCAGGCCAGGCGCTCGCGGGCGAGGTCATCGAGGCAAAGGGCGTCGTCGAGGAGCACGGCGACGAACGGTGGCTGATCGTGGGGACGACCCGCGAGGCGAAGGGCGAGTATATCGTTTCGAAGACGCTGCTTGAGAGCGTTTAGAAGAGATCCGAGAGTCGCCGCGGGCCGGCCATGCATCGCTCGAAGTGAGGGCAGCCGTCGCATGGGGCCCGGAGGGGCCGCGGCGGGATATCGCCTGCGACGACCCGTTTTGCGGCCCGGACCGCCCGGACCATCTCCCGCCGGTCGCGGGGCTGGGGCTCGACGAACCGGCAGACGCCGCTTGCGACATACTCGACGTAGCCGCCGGCGACGGCGCGCCCGAGGGTCTCTTTGAGGCAGGCAACGTAGCAGGCGACCCGGAGACGGTCGGTGCCGTAGGCCCCGGCTTTCGGCGCGGTGCTCGATCGGGCGATGGCGAACGTGCCGTCTTCGAACACCTTGTCTACCCTTCCCCGGATGCCGAGGGTGTCGGACTCGACGGCAAGGTCGGTCTGGACCGGCGTCTGCCAGGCGGTCTCCCGGCAGGCGGCGACACACTCGTCGAGGAGGTCCCGGGACTCCGGCGGGGCGTCGGGGAGAACGCAGAGGATCTCCTGCCAGATCTCTTCCGACTCGAGGAGTTCCCCGAGGTGGGTAGAAACCTGTTTGCAAACGGTGTAGCGGGCCGACTCCGGGTGCTCCTCCGAGCGCTCGAAGTAGTAGCGCCGGGGGCAGATGTGGCAGGCGACGACGCCGGAGACCGGGATGTAGTCAGTCATGGATAGCGTGGTCCCGTTTGAGAAGACGTATGCGTTCTCTCTATTTATCGGGATACGCTCGGCGCGGAGTTCCGGACGTCCGGGACGAACGCTTATCCCGGAGTGGATCACAGAAGAAGGGTATGGCAAACCGCGAGATATCGGTCAACATCCCCAGCGACCTCGACCCGGTCTACTCCAACCGGATCCAGATCGCCTACAAGGAGGACGAGTTCACGTTCCTCTTCCTGCACGAGATCCCCGGCATGAACCAGGCGCGGGGGAAGGCAATCGTCTCGATCAGCCCCCGGCACGCGAAGAACCTGGTCGCGGTCCTCGCGAAGAGCGTCGCGGACTACGAGCAGAAGTTCGGGGCGATCGCCGGCCAGGAGAACGCCCCGCACCAGGAGGGCAACGTTACCATCCGGGGGTACTCCTGAACGGGGCCGGGTCGGCGAACCCCCGGCAGGTGATACCTTTTTAATTCCGGACGTACAATATTCTAGGGCAGTCGCCGCTGTGGCTTAGCGGTATAGCGGCTGATTCGTAATCAGCAGGTCGGGGGTTCAAGTCCCCCCAGCGGCTTCTATTATTCACGTTTAATTCTTTCAGGCAATCCTAGTAAGGTGTTTTTCCGACCACAATGCATGCTGAACTTAGCCGCACCAACAATCGACACCGTCTTCAGCTGCTAGCTGAAGTGCCACGATACGAGCGGCGAGATCTACTGCGTGACCTTCAGCTGCAATGCAGTCCGGATCTCGAGATACTGGGTGGATGCCATCCGCACCGCGGTTGAGGCCTTGGTGGACACCGTGCCGGCGCTGGCCTGAAGGGAGTTTAGAGAGATTTCCTTTTTTTCCGAATGTGGGCATCCATGGAGAATGAGGTGCTGTTCGTCGCGATTTTCGTCAGCGCCGGGCTGCTCGGATATGTGGTTATTCTAGGCCTTCTGATCATGTGGGACCAGGTTCTGGACCATATGGGCCGGACCGGGTCGGGGAAGAAGCAGGCGTGAGGACCTGCGCTGGGGGAAGGGAATAACCTCTTCTGTTGCAGAAATACGCCAGATTTGCCGATATTTCGGGTCGAAATCATCTGTTTTCAGCGACTCGGAAAGTCGCCATAATATGCCATTTTATTGATGAAATAAGAGCAATCCTCCTTTATATTGGCCGAATAAGAAGACTTGATTATGGGAGGATGAATCCCTGACCGTCGCAGAGATCTGTCATCTGAGGGTTTCTGTGAAAAAGACTTTTTTTTGTGAATTCGGCCGAAAATTTGGGTATTTAAGTGTTGCTGAACCATATGCACCTGCCCGGCTGACAGCCGCGAGCATGCCCGGCGCAGCTGGAGATGCGAGCAGCGGGCGGAGAGTACCGTCACGATGTGAGCGATAGCGAGTGAGGGCGTCAGCGGTGACGGAAACCGGGAACAAGCAGGGTGACACTCTGCAGCGATCATCGGCAGCAAAGAAACTCGCCCGCCCACGCTGTCCCGAAAAAGAAGAGGTTCCCCCACGGCCCCCGATGAGGAAGACAGCGACCGGCGGAGTGTCGGCCGTGGGTCTGCCGTTCTACGGGATCTGGCTGAAGCGGAAGATTGAGAAGCAGTATCGCGGGACATCAAGTCGAGATGTGATGGCCTGATGCTGCATCGGATGTAGGGCAAACTTTATCCTACTGTGCATAATTGAAGGGGGCCGAGATCTGACGTGGACTTTGATCTCGTCCACGCTAACGCGCATCAGATTGGTGAAAGATTATGGAGGCAATGGCAGTCCGGAGGTTTGAAGTCCCGCCGAGTCCGTGCCCACCGGAGGAGTTTTCTGGCAGGTTCATAGAGCGGAGGACGATACTGAAAACCCTCTCTCAGGTAAAAGATCGCGGACAGGTGATACTGATATCGGGCGCCTCTGGCTCGGGGAAAAGTTCACTCCTGAGATGGGCCGCCGATGAGATCCAGAAACCTGATGGGCTGGAAAGCCCCGCAATAATAAAGGAATTTTACGAAACGGCCGGAATGGGCCTAAAAGTATATTTAGACTTGCTCAAAGACCTGAAAGGTCATACAAAATTCGGCTGGTTCAAAAACATTATAGAGAACACTGGAGTCATTAAGTCTCTGAATACCACACTAGACCTTTTAGAGACGTTCACGTCGATTACCGAGCCGGTCGGGATAGGTATTCGAGTTGTGAGGGCTTTCACAGGGGCATTCGCCCAACCTCAAAAGGTTGAATATGACCAGATTCTCACCTCGTATCTCACGATATTTCGGAATATCAGTGCCGAGTTGCAGAAATATGACCGGTTCATTGCAATCCTTCTCGATGATGTCCAGTGGTCTTCCGATCTGGACTTCCGGCTGCTCAAAGATCTGGTTCGGAATGTACCCCCCAATATCGCTTTTTTGGTGACGTATCGCCGGGAGGACAGGACGCAACAAATGTACGAAGAACTTGTGGGAGAACTAAACCGGTGGAATCAAACAACTCTTTCTCTCTATTGCTTGAAGTCTGCAGAAATAAAAGATCTCGCTGCCCGGAGGTACGGTATATCTCTTGCTGATTCATCAGCTCGCTGCTTAGAGGAGCATGCCGGCGACCCGTTCAGCCTGATAGCCTGCTTCAATTTGTTACAAAAGAAGGGCTTGAGCCCCGATATTGGTAATTTGAGAACTGTTCTGCCGGAAGCACTCCAAAACCCTGCAAGATCATTTTTGGCAGGGCTTGATCAATCATCACGAGACCGCGTGAATTTGATTTGTATTTTGAAACAGCCCATTCCACTCCGAATTATTGTCTGTATGACAGAAACGCAGCCTACAGAAGCAGCGCGACTGCAATCCGATCTGGATAACGACATAGTGTTCAGACGAGTTGAACGAGGCCAGTATGATTTTGCTCACCCTTCGCTCCGAGAATACTGCAAATATGAACTCCCTGAAATTCAGGAACTTGAATTACACAAGAGAGCGGCGAAATGTTTTGAGGAACATCTGGATAGATTACCTGATAAACAACATGCATATCAATCTCTTGCCGAGCATGCTTTCCGAGGAGAAGATTATCAAAAGGCCCTCGATCTCAATTTCAAACTTGGCAGTGACTTATATGAACATTACGATTACTCAACCGCTCTCGAGCTGCTGGACAGGGCAAAGATCTCAGCAGAACAGTTAGATGAGCGGGGAAAACTGGCAACAGTACATCATTATTTGGGCATGGTTCATCAAATGTCATTTCATTTTCCAGAGGCGCTGGAATGTTACAGCCAAAGCTTGGCGGTCTGGCAGGAAATTGAGAATCAGGTAGGCGAGGCAAGAGCTCTCCATGCGGCGGGGATGCTATACTATGCGATGTGCGAGTATGACGAAGCATTGAACCAGTGCAACCGAAGCATGGCGATCATGCGGAAATGTGGTGACCGAGAAGGCGAGGCGGGAGTTCTCCGCCTGATAGGGGCGGTGCATGCAGAAGAACATCAATACGATACCGCACTGGACTATTTCAACCAGAGTTTGACGGTCTTGCGGGAAATTGGAGATCTTGATGGCGAGGCATTAAGCCTCCTTAGCATGGGAAATGCGTACAGGGCGATGCACAGATACGACCTAGCACTGGAATGTTGCAAGCAGAGCCAAGTGGCCGCAAGGAAAATCGGGTACCTTGATACCGTGGTTAGAACTCTCTTTGAAGCAGGGACGGTGTATTTGGAAACGCAACGATATGATGAGGCACTTGACTGTTATAATCAATGCCTGGCGATCGAGCGAGAAATTGGATATCGGGACGGCGAGGCCTTAACCCTCTGCCAGATAGGAATGGTTTTCCAAAGGATGCATCGGTATGACGAGGCGCTGGACTGCTACAACCGGTGCCAGGAGATCTCACAGGAAATTGGATTCCGTAAATGTGAGGCAAAAGCACTTTACCAGATAGGGACAGTGTATCAAGAAACGCATCATCATGATGAGGCGCTGGACCATTACAACCAGAGTCTGGCAATCGAGCAGGTACTCGTAGATCGAGATGGCGAGCCCTCAACATTCCAACGTATTGAAGCATTAGAGGCAAATAAAAATCAAACTTGATGGTTGTTTTCAAGCGGTTCCCTCTGTTCCAAAACCTTCTCCCCGCCGCAATCCTCCATCGTGATAGACCAGCAGATCCTCCCACCCCGAAGCCCTGACTCTCCAGCCCTGCCGTCGCCCTCATCCAGGCAGGGGTCACCCTCAAACCCATCTAAATGAGGACGAATTTGTGGTCTTGTCTGACTTTGCGTCGGCCTTTGAGGCCAGATTTTAGCCCGGGGATAACTGGCACATAGCACCCTGATTGCCGGAGACAGCGGGGTCGGAGGACCATATCGGTCATATGAGCGAGAGTAATTCTTGCGGGATTTAACTACGGGTCTGCTCGATATCGGCTGTCTGAGGGCTTCTGTGAGGAGGGTTTTTTCTGCAAATTCGGCCGAAAATGGGAGTATCTAGACATTGCTGAATCATATGCGCCTGCCCGGCGCAGCCGGAGATGCGAGCGGCGAGCGGGAACAGCGCCACGAAGCGAGTGCAGCGAGCGAGTGAGGGCGTCAGGAATGGCAATTTGAATCTCTCTGAGTTTTCTGGTTTTGGAGTGAATCCAGGTTCACCATGACCAACAAACAATCCAAAAAACGGATGACCCCCCATCCCTCTTCCGAAAGCCCACGGCCAACGACACCGGCATGCTGTCCCTCCCCGGTATCGCGTTCATGCCGCACTTCCCCGCAGCCGGTTACTACCCCATTGACTCCCCGCCGACGGGGCTCAGCACCGGTCCTCGGGCTCCCTGCGTCCTCGGAGTGCTTCTCGCCGGCTTTGCAGCCGCGAAGAAGGGGTAAACCGGTATTCACGATCTCTGGCCGCCGATACATATCACTGATACCTTTATAGATATATCATAGTTTACCGATACATATCACTGATATATAAAATGGGTATCATGATACAGTGATAATTGTGACCTCGATTGATCAGTCCCCGGAAGTCGTCGCGTTCATCCGGGAGGCGCTCGGTCTCTCGCCCGACGCAAGAGCCGACGATGTTGCAGTTCTATATCAAGCAATGGAGATTGAGTTGCCGTTGCAGCCGGATATCGTCTTCAAAGACGGCGATCGGCTCTACTTCGTCGAGGTAAAATCGAACGTTACGTCGATCGACACGATTGGCCGAATGCAGCTCTTACGGGAACTCTGGTATCGCCGGAGATCCAATTGGCACCCGGTCGAACTGGTCATCGCCGCCAAAACCATTCGCTCACGGGAAGAGCAGCTCGCACGGGAGCTCAGCATCCAGATAGTCAAACTCCCCTGGACACTCGGTCCACCCCTCCAACCCGAGTTCAAACCGTCGAAGAGCAGAATCACCTCCGAAAAATCCTGGAAGATCGTCTCCCGCCTGCTCAAAGAGAAGAGCACATCCATCCGGCAGCTGGCACTGCAGGAGAATGTCTCCTACGGCTGGGCACATAAAACCATTGAGATGCTCATGAGCCAGGGCATCGCGAAGAAGAACAACAGTTACGTCCAGATCGGCGATGTGAAAAAACTTCTGAACGGCATCGCCTGGGAGCGGCCGATGAAAAACCTGAGCCTCGCCGAGATCCCGGTCTCTTTCGGCGATTCGATTCCGGCAGCGAAGGACATCTCCTCAATGCTCTCCGAACAGAACGTGCCGTTCGCCTTCACCGGCTACACTGCCGGCGGGCTCTATACGGGATACGCAGTCCGCCAGGACGCGGTCTACCTCTACCTCGACAAGAAAAACCTCGACCTCTTCACTGAGTTCTTCAAAACATCCTCCTACGAGCCCGACCGGAGCAGCATTCGGGCATGGATCTACGCGCCGGACAGGGATGTCTATACCGACACGCGGCAGAAGGAGGGCATCACCGTCGTATCTCCTGCACAGAGCCTGCTCGACCTTGCAGGATTCGGGTACAGCGCGATGGATCTCACGAAAGCGATGGTGGAGATGTATGACGCTCTATGACCGGGGTCCGGAAGTCATTGAGCGCTCTCTCGCCGAGCTCCGGGAGATCGTCGCCTGGGTCAACGAACGCGAAGAAGATTAGCCCACTCCGATGACGAGCCTTATCGGGGGGTGGGCTGTCGATGCATACAACCCGTATGTCGGTTCCGTCGACATCGACTCTGTCACCAACAGCAACCCGCCGAAGCCTGATGCATCATCTGGTTCATCGCGGGGGATTTCATTACAGGCGATATACTCACCATACGACTGTGGAGAAAGGATCGGGAGCAGAAACCGTTATCCTTGACTTCTATTCAAGAGAACGCCGTGATCCGTTCGAGGGTGGCCGGGGAGAACTTGCGCTTGACTTCCTTGATGATCACACTGTCATCACGTCTATCAGGGGCAACATCCGGATGGCCATCCCGACACGCGGGGCGCTCCTGATTATGAAGCTGAAAGCCGTATGGGACCGCTCGTTCCGCTACGAACAGGGGAGATCGCCCGATCCCGAGTGGGAATACTCGAAACTCGTCAAAGACAATGCAGACGTTCTGGCTCTACTGGATCCTGAGCACGGTGGGCATGATCTCGATCTTGAACACCTCGGCGAGATGCTGAACTGTCATCGCTTCCTGAAGGAATGCATCGAGAGATTGCCGGGGTTGGACGATGCCCGGGAAAAATACGAACGGATGGATGAGAAAACCATTCGGCAGGTCTGCGAGGATTTCATGTCGGTGCTGTGAAGAGACAGGCTCAATGAGGTGGAGTCATTCCTCGAAAAGCTATGAGAACCATTTGGGGAGGGTATTTTATCCTCACCTCGCGGAGAGCGCCTCATTGAGCGAGAGGGATTCTTCCTCCTCGACCTCTTCCATCAAGAGCGCGAGTCCGCAGTCTTCGAGAAGTTCCTCGATCTTCTCGAAGGTCTCAATGTCAAGAACGACCCCGATCTTTCTGTCGTTGTCGGTTACGATGTACTGCCGCTTGATATTGATCACCGCTCACCACCTCCTGTCGTTCTCTCGCCTGCACGGGTATCCTGGGAGAGCGGAACGATAACTGGTGAGGTATTCCGGTGCCGCCATCGTTTTCTTCCCCTCACTGAATGGCCCGCTACTCCCGCGCCATCATCGCGGCCGCTTCTCTTTCGAGGTCGGTATACGGTTCTCCGGCGACGTCCACCACGATCCTGCGGACCGTCCCGGTGAACGCCCACGGCCGCTCGCCGGGATAGTCGCCGGTCACGGGATCGCCCGGGTCCAGTCCGACGGAAAGCCCGCCGCCGGCGATACCAAAGTACGCGGGCTGGGTCCTGATCCGTCCCTCACCCACTTTCCGGCCGTTGACGGAGATCGCGAGCGTCCCGTGTGCGGTGCCCTCCGGCTCCTCGCTCTCCTTCGTGAACGCAACGGAGAGCGTGACCCTGCCGGCAGGGAGTCCGGCGTCCGACGCGACCACCTGCTCGGTACCGACGAAGTTGTAGACGTATCGGGGCCGGTTATCCCTGACGTAGAGGGCGTGGCCCCCGAATCGGCCCCCGAGGGCGAAGAGGACTCCTTCTGCACCGCCATCCGGGATCTCGACGTCGGCGGTGATGGTGTAGGACCGGTTGCGGATGTTCGCCGCCACGCCTTCGGGGACCGGCGCGGTCTTCGGATAGTAGACGAAGAGGTTGCGTTGCGGCGCGGGCCGGGGCCGGGGGCTGGTCAGGACTTCCGGAGCGGTGCGATCTTCGAGCGGCAGCCCCCGGTACTTCCCGGCCTCGTGCCACCAGAGGGCGATCATCTCAAAGAGTTTACGCGGGTGCTCGTCGGCCAGATTATGTGTCTCCGAGCGATCGTCCCCGGTATGGTAGAGCTCCCAGGTATCTTCGGCGAAGTGGCCCCATCCGGCCATCGCCGGGTGCGTGGTGACCGCCTTCCAGCCATCGTGCCAGATCCCGCGGGAACCGAGCATGGAGTAGAACTGGGTATGCCGCTCTGTGGACGCATCGCCCTTCTCGAAGGTATAGCGCATGCTGACGCCCTCAACAGGCCACTGGGCGTAGCCCTTCACGGTATCGGGCATCGGGATACCGATACATTCCAGGATGGTGGGCGCGATGTCGACGGCATGGTGGTACTGGTGGCGCATCTCCCCCGTTGTCCGAATGCCCCGCGGCCAGTGGATGATGCAGGGGTCGGCGATGCCGCCGGCGTAACAGTAGCGCTTCCACATCTTGAACGGGGTGTTGAACGCCATCGCCCAGCCCGAGCAGTAATGGTTGTATGTCTTCTCGCTCCCGAGGTCGTCGATAAACTGCAGGTTCTCTTCGAGAGAGTCCGGAATGCCGTTAAAAAACCTGTTCTCGTTGACCGAGCCGTTCGGCCCGCCCTCGGCGCTGGCACCGTTGTCGGAGACGAGCACGATCAGGGTGTTCTCAAGTTCGCCGCTCTCTTCGAGGAAGCCGATGAGCCGGCCGATCTGGGCGTCGGTGTGGGAGAGGAACCCGGCGTAGACCTCGGCCATCCGGGCAAAAAGGCTCTTCTCCGCACCTGAGAGCGAGTCCCATGGTTTGACGGCGTCCAGTTCCGGGTATGGCTGTCCGTCGGGACCCGTCCTTGCCTCCGGCGTGCCGATGGGGTTGATCGGCGGCAGTTCCGTATTCTCCGGGACGATCCCCATCTGCTTCTGCCGTGCAAGCACCCTCTCGCGGCAGCGCTCGTAGCCCATATCGAACCTGCCCTTGTAGCGATCAGCCCACGCCTTCGGGACATGATGCGGGGCGTGGGCGGCGCCGGGGCAGTAGTACATGAAGAAGGGCTTTGCCGGGTCGATCTGCCTCGCGTCCCGGACGAACGCGATCGCCGTATCGGTCAGGTCTTCGGTGAGGTGGTAGCCATCTTCGGGCATCGCCGGCTGTCCGACCGGGTGGTTGTCGTGGACCAGGGCGGGGTAATACTGGTTCGTCTCGCCGCCCAGGAATCCGTAATACCGTTCGAATCCCCGGCCGATGGGCCAGTTTCGCCTGGTCGCGGCCAGGTGCATCTCGTCCTGCGGGCAGAGGTGCCATTTGCCGAGCATATAGGTGTTGTAGCCCCGCTCGACCAGCACCTCTGCGAGGGTGGCGCACTCGAACGGGATGTGGCCGTTTGAGTTCGGAAACCCGGTGGTCGCTTCTGCGACGCAGGCCATCCCGACGGTGGTATGATTCCTGCCGGTCAGCAGGCAGGCGCGGGTCGGGGAGCAGAGCGCTGTCGTGTGCCACTGCGTGTATAATAAGCCGTTTGCCGCCAGGCGATCGATGTTCGGTGTATCTATCAGCCCGCCGTAACAGGAGATGGCCGAGAACCCGACGTCGTCGAGGACGATCATCAGGACGTTCGGGGCACCCTCAGGCGCCTTTGGTTCTTCATACGGTGTCCAGTCGGCAACGGAGTCCCGGACATCGACATTGACGACACCCTTCCACTCTTCAGGCATACCTTCTCCCCCCATCGAAATTGGTGAACAGGGTTCCGCAAGATATCTTGTCGTTTATATAGTTGTCATCGAATATCCTGGTGACGACCTGCCGCTACGTTAACGGCTCGTGCGCCCGCAGCATCTCTTATACTTCAAACCGCTCCCGCAGGGGCAGGGCTCGTTCCGGCCCACCTTTGCCGCGAGCATCGGCATCACCTCGCCCGCGGGCCGCCCCCGCCGGAGCAGGTCGGCCATCATCCGCATCGGGCGGTCGGCGTGGGAGAAGAAGGTCCGGTAACCATCGCAGAGGTAGTTCAAGCCCCCCTCGCCGTCCGGCGCCTCGATGAACCGGTTCTTCGGGCATTCGCCGTTGCAGACGGCGAGGAAGTTACATTCCCGGCAGTACCGGGGGAGCGTGTCGCGCTTGGCCGTCCCGAACCGCCGTTGCGCCTTCGAGGCGACGAGCTCAGCGAGCGGTGTCGTGATGATGTTGCCGAGGAGGTGGCCCGGCTCGACGAAGTGGTCGCAGGAGTAGAGGTCGCCGTTGTGCTCGAGCGCCACGCCAAGGCCGCAGGTCGGGGCGAAGACGCAGACCGTCCCGGCCATGCCGAGCCAGCCCGCGAGCGCCCAGTCGAAGTTCAGGACAAACATCCGGCCGACGTCGCGCCCGACCCACTCATCGAAGATCGCGACCAGGAACCGACCCCATTGATCCGGCCGGACGGACCGGCCGGTGACCGCGTTCCCTTCTTCCTCCCGCTCGACGATGGGGATGAACTGGATATACGGTGCAGAGAGTTCGTCGCGGAAGAACCGGTAGACCTCGAGGGGGTGGTCGGCGTTCGTCCTGTTCACCGCACAGAGGATGTTGAACTCGACATGATGCTTCCGGAGCAGGCGGGCGGCGTTGAACACCCGGTCAAACGTGCCCCGTCCCTGCCGGTCCCTCCGGTAGACGTCGTGGAGCTCCCCGGGGCCGTCCATCGAGAGGCCGACCAGGAAGTTGTTGTCGTGGAAGAACCGGCACCATTCGCCGTCGAGGAGGATGCCGTTCGTCTGGAAGGTGTTCTCGATGCGAGTTCCAGGTCTTGCATACCTCTTCTGGACCGCCACCGCCCGCCGGAAGAACTCGAGCCCTATCAGGGTCGGTTCTCCCCCCTGCCAGGCGATCGTCACGAGGGGCACCGCGTGCCCTGCGATGGTCTGGCGGACGAACTCCTCCATCACCTCATCGCTCATCCGAAAACTGCTATCCGGGTACAGGTGCTCTTTCTTTCTGTAGAAACAGTAGGCACAGTCGAGATTGCACCGTGCGCCGGTCGGTTTTGCCATGACGTGGAAGGCGGGGGGCGCCCCCTCGCCGGACCCGCTCATCGGCCGGCCCCGTTCCCGCTGCACCGGCCGGAGGCGTTGAAGACCGGAGATAGGCCTGGTTCCGGCGTAGTCGACCATCCCTTCCGATACAGGTGCGAATTGCGTACGAACGCCTCCCGACAAAGCAGTGTTTCCTCTGCGGGCAGTGCTCTCATGCTCCCTCCTTTTTCAAAGACTGCGTGAGGGTTCTCCCGAAGAACAGAGGCTGGAGAACGAAGTAGATCGCCACGGAGATGTATATTGCGATTGCCACCCGGGGCAGGAACAGTGCGAGCAGCACCCCGATTCCATCGAGCACGATGCCGTATCGCCGCCGGTGCTCCAGACCCCGGAGATCCGTGTCTCCAAAACTGTCGATGAGGAGTTCCGGACGCCGGACAAGGTAATTCATGATCCTGTTCAGCATGAGCGACGCGAGGAACAGGTCCAGCCCGTAGATGAACACCGCCAGCCGCGAGCCCGGCCCGATGAGGTGCGTGGCCATCAGGCTCGTGGAGAACGGGAGCAGAGAGACGAAGAAGAGCATCACGAGCGTCATGCGGACTGTAACGCCGTTTTCGTGTGCTGTCATCCGGGTAATGGACATATGCGTGATCCAGAACCCGCCGATAAATGCGAAACTGATGATGTAGGCGAGGAAGTCGGGCCACGTCTCAAGAAGCGCCCGCAGCAGGTCATCGGTGGCTTCCGGCACGGGAATTTCGAGGACGAGCAGGGTGATGACGATGGCAAAGACTCCATCGGCAAACGCACTCAGCCGGTCGGCAGGAAGCATGTCGGTCAGGCGATCTCGATCGGACGTCTTCGGACTCTCATCGCGGGCGGCCATCATTCCTCACCTCCGCGCCGGCAGGAACGTGAGCGTTCGCATGAGAACGATACGACCCGGGATGTGTGCCCGGCGGGTATGGGAATCGACCACCCCTTTCGATACCCACCGGATCTCACCTCAATTCCCGAAGCGCTCACTACGCCGTGCAGTTCAGGTCATCATAAAGGCTCTGCTGTTCCTCCCGGACGGCCTGTACCTGCGGGCGGATGGCCTGGATGGCTTCGATGACGGTCACATCGTCGGGAAGGTCCTCTACGGCCTGATTGAGGTTATCATAGGCCGCGTTGAGATCGTCGACCCGGATGTTGGCGAGCTCTCCTGCGGATTCCCTGACACTCTCCATGGCGGACCGGACCTGGTCCCGTCCCTCCCGAATATCTCCCACTGAAGTCCTCAGGCTCGTGTTCTCCATGCTCTCAAGCGCCACTCTGAGTTCTTCGAGGTCCTGGCAGAGCTGCGCCTCCGCCTCCTCCTCAGACGGCTGGACACATCCGGCACCGGCACAGGCCAGGATGAGGATCAGCAAGATCGAGAGTACTCCCGTTTTCTTCATGCCTATCTCCCGGGCAGGATGACTGCCCGGAGCCGAATGATAATAGCAGTTATATAAAATTATCCCAATGCATTGCGGCGAACCGGGTGTTACGCAACGGTTCTCCCGTATTCCCCCATACCGGGGAAAACAGCGGCAGATACCCATCGTTACGAGCAAAGAGGGGGGAGGTCGTACCTCCACGCCCGGGATGCTATCCTGCCCCTCCCTCCGGTCACCCCGGCAACCGGAACGAAACGACGATCGCCGTGATGCCCCCGACGATGGCGAGCCCCGCAAGGAGCAGCACCAGGCCGACAGCCGCGACGAGCGGGTTTGCGATCAGGACCAGGCCGAAGATGATGCTCAGGATGCCGAGGATCCCCGTTCCCCACCCGGGACCGGAGAACCCCTGCGCCATGTAGACCGCCCCGATGATCAGCCCCTCCACGCCGATGATGAGGGCAAAGACGGTCGGGACGAGGATGGCGCTATAGAGGGGATAGGTGAGGACGAGGATTCCTGCAAGGATACCGAGGATACCGACCAGCAACTTCCAGCCCCGGCCCGTTCTATCCGTAAACAGGCCGATGAGCGCGACGATACCGTTGAAGAGCCAGTAGAAGCCGAGGAACGTGACGAGGAGCGTCAGCGTCTGGATGGGGTAGATGAAGAAGAGAACGCCAAAGATGACCGCGATAACGCCGAGCAGCAGCACGAGCCAGCGTGACGGGGCCAGAGCAGCGCCGGACTCATAGGTGCCGGCACCGAACTGCGTGTTAACCATAACAACACCGTGCGGAGAGCACGCTACCACCATATAGAGGTATCTGCCCCCCGGCCACCCGGCCCGGCGGAGTGAGCGGTACTCCACCGGGCCGGTGCATCCGTTATCGGGCAGCAGGCCCTTCTACCGGCCGGGGAGAAGAGCCCTTCTTCCTGTAGACGAGCCTCCGCGCTCCCTCCCCCAGCACCTGTTCGGGGGTCATATACCCGGAGATCTGGATGATCCGGGCGACGAGCCCCGTCCACCCGGTCTGGTGGCTGGCGCCCACGCCGGCACCGTTGTCGCCGTGGAAGTACTCGTAGAAGAGGAGGTAGTCGCGCCAGTTGGGGTCGTCCTGGAACTTTTTAGTGTAGCCGAAGACCGGGCGCCGATCGCTCTCATCGCGGAGGAAGATCCGGGTCAGGCGCCGTCCTATCTCCTTGCTCACCTCAAAGAGGTTCATCCGGTTCCCCGACCCGGTCGGGCATTCCACAGTAAAGTCGTCCCCGTAGTAGGCGTAGAGGTTTAACAGCGCCCGGATCAGCATGACGTTCATCGGGAACCAGATCGGCCCCCGCCAGTTGGAGTTCCCGCCGAACATGGCCGAGTTGGAGTCGGCCGGCAGGTAATCAACCCTGTATTCCTGCCCGTCCTGGTAAAAGATATAGGGATTGTTCAGGTGTGCCCACGAAAGGGACCGGATCCCGTAATCGCTCAGGAACTCGTTCTCGTCCAGCATCCTTGCGAGGACCCTTCGCAGCTTCTCCTCGGTGAGGAGCGAGAGGAGGAGCCGTCCTCCGACGCCGGGCCGGCCGGCGTTCGCGATCGTGGACGTCATGCGCTCATGATACTGCCTGAACCACCTGGCCCGCTCTATGAACTCCGGCATCTGCTCGATCATCTCCCGGGTAAAGACCGTGCTTGCAGCAAGCGGCAGCAGCCCCACCAGGGACCGCACCTTGAGACGTGTCGCGCTGCCGTCGGGCAGGCGGAGGAGATCATAATAGAAGCCGTCCTCTTCGTCCCACATCCCATCGAGGCCCTCGCCCATGCTGTTCATCGCCGAGGCGATCCAGACGAAGTGCTCGAAGAACTTGGTCGCCATCTCCTGGTAGACCGGATCGTGGACGGCGAGTTCGGAGGCGATCTCCAGCATCGTCTGGGCAAAGAGGGCCATCCACGCCGTCCCGTCGGCCTGCTCCAGGTAACCCCCCGTGGGCAGGGGTGCGCTCCGGTCAAAGACCCCGATGTTGTCGAGGCCGAGGAACCCACCCTCAAAGACGTTCTGGCCGGTGCGGTCCTTGCGGTTCACCCACCAGGTGAAGTTCATCAGCAGTTTCTGAAACATCCTCCCCAGGAACTGCACGTCCCCGGCGCCCAGGATCTCTTTCTCCGTGCGGTAGATGAAGAGGGCGGCCCAGGCGTGCACGGGGGGGTTGACGTCGGAAAAATTCCATTCATAGGCCGGAATCTGGCCGTTCGGGTGCAGGTACCGCTCGCGCAGCATCAGGTCGAGCTGGTTCTTGGCAAAGTCCGGGTCCACCATGGCAAGGGCGAGGGTATGGAACGCCAGGTCCCATGCCGCATACCAGGGGTACTCCCACTTGTCGGGCATGGATATGATGTCGGCGTTCACCATGTGGAACCAGGAGTTGTTCCTGAGCGAGGACCGCTGGCCGGGATCGTGCCCATTCAGCCAGCGGTCGACCTCGTAGAGGTAGTACTGCTTCGTCCAGAGCATGCCGGCAAGCGCCTGCCGCATCACGTTCGCCGCATCGGGGCCGACCGACGGCGGGGTGATGTTCTCGTAGAATGCGTCCGCCTCCTGCATTCGCTCTGCGAACACGCTCTCAAAGGCGCTCCCGAAGAGAGGGCTCTCCTCCGAGGGCGGGGCCTGGTTCAGCCGCAGCCGTATCGTCTGCGCCTCCCCCGGAGCGAGGGTCAACCGGTAGTGTGCGGAAGCTTTGGTCCCGGACCCCTCCGGGTTCACGGCATCGGCCCGCCCCGAAACGATGCAGTCGTTGATGCCGTCTTTGGCGAACGGCGAGGCGTTCGGGGTGCCGAAGAGACGCTCCGTGTTGGTCTCGTTCTCGGTGAAGAGAAGTTCGGGGGCGCCCTCGCAGGAGAGATACCGCTGTCCGAGAGCGGGGTGATCGGCCGCGATCACGCCGGTCCCCGGTGGACCCTCCGCCCTCCGGAGGGACGGCCTCTTGCCGCCCTGCTCCCAGGTGTTGCGGAACCAGAGGGTAGGGAGCACGTGGAGGGACGCCTCCTCCGGGCCGCGGTTATGGACGGTGATCTGCACCAGGATATCCTCCGGGGACGCCTTCGCGTACTCCACAAAGACGTCGAAGTAGCGGTCGCCGTCGAATATCCCGGTATCGATGAGCTCGTACTCCAGGTCATACCGGTTGCGCTGGCGGTTGGTCTCGACGAGGTCGTTGTATGGGAACGCGGCCTGCGGGTACCGGTAGAGGTACTTCATGTAGGCGTGCGACGGGGTGTTGTCGAGGTAGTAGTAGTACTCCTTCACGTCCTCGCCGTGGTTTCCCTCGGCGTTCGTAAGGCCGAAGAGCCGTTCTTTGAGGATGGGGTCGGCACCGTTCCAGAGGGCGAGCGCAAAACAGAGGAGCTGGGAGTCGTCGGAGATGCCCGCAATCCCGTCCTCCCCCCACCGGTAGGCGCGGGACCGGGCCTGGTCGTGCGTGAAGTAGGCCCAGGAATTGCCATCCCACCCGTAGTCCTCCCTCACCGTTCCCCACTGCCGTTCGCTCAGGTAGGGCCCCCACCGCCGCCAGGGGATACGGCTGCTGCGGATCTCGAGCAGCCGTTGCCCCTCGGCCGTGCCGGGCACAAACGTCACAGGTGTCATGCGCGAGTCAGACTATCCGTCAGATAATATATTTTTCGAGGAATCAAAATCCGGGTTGCCCCAATGGCACCTTGCAGCGCCTCGTCCCGTGTATCCGGGAGAACCGGCGGTCCCGGCTCACGGGGCGTGGCCTGCCGATGCAGCGGCGGGAATGCACCCTGACCGCTACGGCAGGCGGACCACAAGAGGCCCTTGCCGCTGGCGCCATCCCGACCCTCCTGTTTTCCCGTACGGAGGCCACGCTGCCCGTACCGGCGCCGGGCAGTTAGGTTAATATATGCCACCGTCACCTGACGGAATCGATTCAAGGGCTGAGATCATGAATACTTCCGCAGATCCGGCTCTCCGGACGCCGGCAGCAACCCCGCAGGGGGTGCTCCTGCCGCTTGCGCTCGCCCAGTTCATCTGCAGCTACGCCACCTCGAACATGAACGTGGCCATAAACGACATTGCCACCGACCTGGGGACGACCGTCGGCGGCGTCCAGACGACCATCGCCGTCTTTACGCTCACGATGGCGGCCCTGATGATCCCCGGCAGCAAGCTGACGGACATCCTGGGCCGCACCTACCTCTTCAGGCGGGGCCTCATGGTCTACGGGGTGGGAGCACTGGTAGCGGCAGCGGCGCCGGGGCTCGGGGTCCTGATCCTCGGCTACTCGCTCCTCGAAGGCATCGGGACCGCGCTGCTGATCCCGCCGGTATACATCCTCGCAACGATCTTTTATCCCGACCTCACCTCACGCGCCCGGGCCTTCGGCGCGATCAGCGCGGCGGGCGGCATCGGGGCGGCGGCAGGCCCGCTGATCGGCGGGATCATCACCACCACGATCAGCTGGCGCGCCGCCTTTGTCGTGCAGGCCCTCGTCGTCGGGATAGTCATCATCCAGAGCAGGAAGATCGTCGACCCGGGCGTGCAGGGCGAGAAAACCGCCTTTGACATCGTCGGAACCATCCTCTCGGCGGCGGGACTCTTCTTCATCGTGGTCGGCATCCTGCAGGCCTCGACCTACGGCTGGGTCAGGGCCGGCCAGGATTTCGTCATCGGCAATACGGTCGTGATCCGCGAGGGCGGCATCTCCCCGGTATGGATCTTCGTGCTCATCGGTGTGGTCTTACTCGCCCTCTTCTTCCGGCATATCCGGGCCAGGGAACGGGCGGGCAAGGAGCCTCTGCTCTCCACCAGGCTGTTTAAGAACCGCACGTCAAACCTCGGCCTCATCACGCAGAACATCCAGTGGCTGGTCCTGGTGGGCCTCTCCTTCGTGGTCTCCGTCTACCTGCAGACGGTGCGGGGCTACAGCGCGATCGAGACCGGCCTGATCCTCACGCCGGCCACGATCGGTGTTCTGCTCTCCTCGATGGCCGCAGGGAGGCTGGCACGGAGGCGTCCCCAGGCGCTGCTGATCCGGCGGGGCTTTGTCGTGACGGTGGCCGGCATCCTCCTCCTGCTGCTGCTGGTGCGGGAGACCTCGAACGTCCTTACCTTCGTGCCGGGTCTCTTTCTGGTCGGTTTCGGCGTCGGGGTGATGCTGACCTCCTCGGTCACCGTCGTCCAGTCCGCCTTTCCCGAAGAGGACCAGGGGGAGATATCGGGCCTCTCGCGCAGCGTCTCGAACCTGGGCTCCTCGCTCGGCGTGGCCATTGCGGGAACCGTCATCGTCTCCAGCCTTGTTGAGGGGAACCTGGGCTATGCCCTCGCGCTGGTAGTTCTGGTGGTGTTTGCGGTTGGAGGTCTTGCAGCCGCGTTCCTGCTGCCCGCGACGCCGGTGCCCCCGGCCCCGGAGCCCGGGCCCGGCCCGGCCTGACCGGCAGGTACTGCGCCCGGTACTCCTGCCCGTCCTGGTATACAGCGGCTCTCTTCACCGTCCCTTTCCGGCCGACGGATTATGAGGGCGAACGAGTGCCCGTGCCGGGGCACCGTCGCCGCCGAGGATCTTCAGCGGCAGGCAGACCAGGTCTACCGGGCCCGGCGACACCTCCTTCAGGTTCAGCCCCTCGATGATCCAGATCCCGGCATTGAGCAGGGTCCGGTGAATCTTCACCCCGTCCGCATGGAAACCACCGACAGAGAGGTAGTCCACGCCGACCAGCCGCACCTGCCGCCCGGCGAGGTATTCGGCCGCTGCTTCCGAGACGTACACGAAGTCTTCGACGAATGCGCCGGTATCCCAGCAGTGCTCCGAGTTGTGGGTCCTGAAGAGGACCCGCTCGCCGGGCCGGATGGCATGCCCCTCCAGCTCGCCGGGTTCGATGGACGTGCGGTCACGGATGGGGATGACCCGCGCCGGACCGATGCTCGCGTCCAGCGGGATGTCGCCGATCCCGGTGCCGCCGCGGACGAAGTGTGCGGGGGCATCCATGTGGGTGCCGGTATGGGCACCCATCTCGAGGAGCGACACCGTGCTCGGGTCGCCCCGCTCCATGCTCAGTGCATGACTGATCCTGACCGGCGGGTCCCCGGGCCAGGTGACCATCCCGGTCTTCAGCGTGACCGAAACGTCGATCCAATCTGAAACCATCATATCCTCCCTTCTCATGGCGTGATGCAGGACTCCCCGGTCAGATCGCGGCAAACTGGACGATGACCTTGATGTCGCCGGGTCTTCGCACGAGGGCATCCTGAAAATTCTCCGGCCTTTCCCGTCGTGTAATGAGGCGTGCCAGCCACGCCCGGTCGGCATGGGCCAGGGCTCTGCCGGCCTTGTACCAGTGCCGCTTGTTGGCATTCACAGTACCCACGATGGCGATGTTCCGGAGCACCGCCGCCGCGGCGGAGTCAGCCGTGGGCGTCGTAGGTGGCTCGCCACCCCCGCCGACACCCGTGAGGCAGATGACGCCGCCGGGTGCCACCTGGTGAATGGTCCGGGCGATGACCTGCCCGACACCGGTGCACTCGATGATGATGTCCGGTTCGAAGCCGACGTCCGCGACGGATTTCGAGTGATACGTCGCTCCGAGAGCCCTGACGGCCTCGGGCTTGGGACCCGACGTATTGCGATCATAGACATGGACATCCAGTCCTGCCAGCACGCCGATGAGGGCCGCGAGAAGGCCGACGGGCCCCGCGCCGGTTATGAGTGCATTCTCCGGTTCCCAGAACGAACGCTGGCCGACCTCCCGCACCATCTCCCAGGCTTTCGCGACGACCGTCGTCGGCTCAAGGAGGACGCCGAGGATCCCGAGATCGGGGTCTACTTTCATCGCGTACTCGGGTTCGATCCTCCACCGCTCGGACATGAACCCGTCGATCTCCTTGATGCCGCGTTCAGTGTAGAGGCCGTTGGCGCACATATCCCACTCCCCGACCGCACAGTTCGGGCAGGGGACCGGGTCGGGGCGCCGGACGATTCCCACCACCAGATCCCCGGCTTTCAGCCCCGACCTCGGTCCGGGATCGATGACGCGGCCGAGCGACTCGTGCCCCAGAACGAGCCGCGATTTGCCCGGAGGCGCCCAACCGTATTTTCCCGCTACGATCTCGGCATCGGTCCCGCAGACGCCGACGGCGATCGCTTCCACGAGCACCGAGCCGTCCCGCATATCCGGTTCGGGGACGTCCTCCAGCCGTGCGGTCCCTGGTTTTTTCGGTTCAACAGTAATCGCTTTCATCTTTTCACCTCAGGGCCTCTATCCCGCGTCCAGGAGGGGAAGGCCCCCGGAATCGAAGCCTCTCCTGATACTGCCGTGCTTCCTCCCGGCTACCCGGCCTGTCCCATCACCCGCCCGGGCGCCCACGGGACCGGAAGTAGGCCTCGATCTGCTCCAGAGACAGCCCTTTCGTCTCCGGCACGAGTTTGAAGACGAAGAGCCACGCGAGCAGGGCAACCAGGGCGTAGAGGAGGAAGACCCCCGACTCCCCGATGAGGTCCACCAGCGAGAGGAACGTCGCTGCGATGATGAAGTTTGCGGCCCAGTTCGTGACCGTCGCGAGGCTCATGGCCAGTCCCCGCACGCTGAGCGGGTAGATCTCAGCGATGAGCAGCCAGAAGATCGGGCCGAGGCCCAGCGCAAAGGCGGCGACATAGATGATGAGGCTTGCCGCGGTGACCTGCCCGAGCGAGACGGCTGCCCCTCCGGCGCCGCTGTTCTCGAGGGCGAACCCGACCCCGAGGAGCAGCATGGCGATGCCCATCCCGGCAAGGCTCCAGAGGAGCAGCGGCCGGCGCCCCGCCCGGTCGACGAGCCGGATGGCGATGAAAGTCACCAGGACGTTCACGACGCCGATCCCGACCGTCGCGGCGATCGAGGCGGTCGCCTCCGTAAGGCCGGCAAACTGGAAGATGGTCGGAGCGTAGTAGATGACGGTGTTGATCCCGGTCGCCTGCTGGAGGATCGCGAGGCCCACACCCAGAAGCAGCGGGAGCCGGACAGCGGGCGCGACCAGGTCCGACAACGTCCCCGCCCCTTCAGTGAGCACGCTCCTCTCGATCTCCCCGAGCTCGTCCGAGACATCCGCGGTGCCGCGGATCTTTCTGAGGACGGTTGCATCACGCCCGCGAGGAACATCGCCCGCCAGTCGCCGGCCGCCGCAAAGTAGTAGTTCACGCCGTAGGCGATCAGGATGCCGACCGTTATCAGGAGCTGGTTGAGCGAGACGAGGGCGCCCCGGATGTGTTCCGGCGCAATCTCCGAGATATAGAGGGGCGCGACGAACGATGCGACGCCGATCGCGATCCCGATCAGGATCCTGCCGACGAGGAAGATGGAGAAGATGGGGGAGAGAACGACCACGACCGTGCCCGCGAGGAAGATCAGCGATGCGGCCAGGATAGAGCTGCGGCGCCCCACCCGGTCGGAGAGAGGCCCCCCGAAGAGCGCCCCGATGATCGCGCCCATCAGCACGGCGCTCACCGCCACCTCGGTTATGATACCTGTCAGGCTGAACTCCTCGCTGATGAAGAGGATCGCCCCGGAGATGACGCCGGTATCGAACCCGAAGAGGATCCCGGCAACGGCGGCAACGGCGGCGACGACGAGGACGAACCCCGTGACACGGCCGGGTTCAGATGCCATAGGGGCCCTCCTCCCCGCTATGGGGCCTCTGCCGAACGCGGCCGGGCGGGTCATGGAACCCCGCCGTAGGGGGAGGGGGGATCTCGCAGAATAACAGGAATACTCTGTCACCGGAGACTGCCGGAGATCTCATCGCGTCCAGTTGCAACTCAGGCACTTAAACCTGTAGGCCAAAGACGGCTATCACGGTTCTTCGCGCCGCTCCGGCATGAGCGAATGCGGCATCCCCGCCCGAGAGGCGGGGTAGTTCACTGTCTCCAGGAGTTCGAGGCCGATGAGGACCAGCAGGAAGTAGCCGAGGAGGCCGAAGAGTTCCTCACTGTCGAACCGGTAGATGGAGATCTCAAACACCCCCACGGCCACCATCCACCCCAGTTCGAGGAGCGTGAAGAAGAGCAGCACTACCAGGAATGCAATCAGCGCAACATAGACAAAATGCTCAAACCGCTCCACGAGACGGCGCATGCATAATCATCGTGCAGGTCCGCACAAATAAGTGCCGGAAACGTCGCTGTTTTGCGCCTGCGGGATTCCCCGGGTCTGCACGGCACCATGGAGCATGCTGCCCTGCAGGTGCACGGGGCGCGGGAGATGCTTCCGGGCAAGGTTCATATACCGATGTGGGCATCCTATGGCACGCCGGAATGGTAAGGCCTCCGGGGTTCATACCGGCGTCCGGGTGGAACGATGGAGAGCTCCAGGGTGATTGACGGGGTCCGGAAGGGATTTCGGGCAATCGCCATCGCCTTCGTTCTCGCCACCCTGATACCCGTTGTCCTCGCCCTTCTCCTCTCGGTCCCGGTCGGGAGGGTCTTTTCCCTGATCGTCTCCACCCTCATTCTCCAGGCAAACGCCGCCTTCATCGGTCTCTCGCTCGGCTTAAATCCCCTCTTCATCCTCGTGGTCATGACGTTCGTGGAGGTCGGGATCGTCCTTGCCATCTACGAGATCCTGGACGTGTTTGCCGAAACTTCGGAGAGGGTCCGGAGTTTCACGAAGAGCACGGAGGAGAAGATGGCGAGGTATCCGGTCCTGCACAGGTACGGCGCCGTCACGCTCATTATCCTCCCCATGCTCCCGGTGATCGGGCTCTACTCGAGCGTCGTCATCGGGTGGCTTTTACGCTGGAACAAACTCCAGTCGATCTTCTTCGTCACGCTGGGATGGATCCTCGTCACCGGCTTCCTCCTGCTCGTGGCGCTCGGGTTCGTCCGGGTGGTCTTCTGATGCAGGCGGCGGGATAGCATGCCCGGACTCATCGGTATGGACTGGTCGTTTGTCGCGGGCGTCATCTACCTCCTCAACACCCTCTTTGCGATCGTCGTCATCTTCTTTGAACGGAGAAACCCTACGGCAACCCTGGCCTGGCTGATGGTGCTCTTCTTCCTGCCGCTGATCGGGTTCGTGCTGTACCTCTTCCTCGGCCAGAACTACACCAGGCAGCGGCTGTTCACCCTCAAGGCAAAAGACGACGCCGCCCTCAGGGCGATCTTCGAGG
>NZ_DAOSET010000022.1:0-43606 GCF_035363275.1 Methanoculleus sp.
GGGGGATCATCTTTAACTGTTTCTAATCGATCGCAAGGGTGCAAGACCAATGAGAATCCTCCTCGTCTCCACCCAGGACTACATCCACCACCCGATCCCCTCAAGGCACCACAACATCTTCGAGGAGCTTGCGACACGGCACGAGGTCCACGTGCCGCACTTCCACGTCAGCAGGGGAAAGGAGCGCGAGACCCTTCTTCACGTCCACGAGGCGACGCGGTTCCCCATCGAGAGCCCCTTCCTCCACTACACCTTAAACGCACCCCGCCACTACCGGGTCATCTGCGAGATTATCCGCGACCACGACATCGACGTCGTCGTCGGCGCCCATGTCCTCGCGGGGACGGCGATGGTCCGTGCGGCGAAGAAGTTCGATGTGCCGGTGGTCTTCGATCTGAAAGACTGGTTCCCCGACTCTGCCGCCGCCTACTACACGAACCCCGCCGTGAAGCGGCTGCTGCGGGAAGGCGTCCTCGCCATCACCCGGTACAACCTGGACCACAGCGATGTTATCACGACGGTCTCCCCCGGACTCGTCAGGAAACTCCATAATTACGGCTACGAGGCGGAACTGATCACGAACGGCGTCAACACCGACCTCTTCCGCCCCATGGACGGCGGAACCATGCGATCCACCCTCGGGATCTCCCCCGACGCCTTCGTTCTCGGGTTTGCCGGTGCCGTCGAACGATGGTATGCCCTCGACGATGTGATCCGGGCGTTCGCGGAGATCCGGAAACGACACGCGAACGCAGAACTCCTGATCGTCGGCGGCTCACTCTTCACCGGCTACCGGGACGAACTACAGGCTCTCGCGGCCCGGCTCGGGGTCGCCGGCCGGGTGCACTTTACCGGCGCCGTCGATTACCGCGCCCTCCCCGGCTACATCGCCCCGATGGACCTCTGCCTCATCCCCCTCTCCCCCCCGCACTGGGTCGATATCGCTCTCCCCAACAAGTACTTCGAGTACTCGGCGTGCGGGAAACCGATCCTCTCCACTCCCATTCCCGATATGCTCCGGATGGGCGGCGACCAGATCTCCGTCTACCGCGATCGGGAGGAGTTCATTGAGAAGGTCGACGAACTGGCGCTCACTCCGGGGCGAGAACCTGCCGGAATGGAGGAGCACGACTGGAAGAAGAAGATGGAGGCGTTTGAGGAGATCTTTACGCGACTGACGGGGAAACACTGAAATTTACTCTTTTTTTCCGGCATCACGGATACGCCAAGGTTATAATGGTTCGAAAGAAAACAGGTTGGTAACAAGGAGGGTCCGATGGCTCACGTGGATCTCAAAAAGTATCGACCGTATATTATCATTGGTTTTATCGTCCTGTTCACCCTGCTCACGCTCTGGACGCGGGGTATCCCTGCAGAAGGTCTGGTGACCGCCGAAGGTGTCAATCTCCTCGGCAACGATCCCTGGTACAGCCTCCGCCAGGTCGAACAGACCGTCGCGAACTTCCCCGGCTACGCCTGGTTCGACCCCATGACGCTCTACCCGAACGGTGACGTCGTCTACTGGGGGCCGCTCTTCATCCAGGTCATATCCGTGCTCTGCGTCCTCGTCGGCGCAACGACACGGCCCGAGATCATGGTGGTGGCATCCTGGGTCCCGCCGTTGATGGCCGCGGCGATGGTGCCGGTCACCTATCTGCTGGCAAAGAAGATCACCGACTGGAAGACCGGGATCATCGCGGCGGGCCTCATCGCGGCCATCGGCGGGAATTATGCCTACCGCTCCCTCTTCGGTTTCGTCGATCATCACATCGCGGAGACGCTCTTCTCGACGCTCTTTGTTCTCGCCTACGTTGCGGCACTGCTCGCCACCCGCGACCGCCCGTTCTCCCTCGCGAACCGCGACACCCTGAATGTCGAGACGCTGAAGGCACCGGTGCTGGCGGCGGCGCTCGCCGGTATCGCGTACCTCCTCGGCTTCTTCAACATGCCGACGATGATCCTCTTCGCGCTCATCGTGGCAGGGTTCACCCTGGTCCAGTTCCTCCTGGACTTCTTCCAGGACAAGACGAGCGACTACCTGGTCCTCGTAAACCTGGTCACCTTCGCCGTGGTGATCATCGGGATCGCGGCATTCGGCTTCCCGCATCCCGGCCTCGATCTCTCCCGGTACACCGTCGGGCACGTCGTCGCGTATGCCGTCCTCATCGGAGGGACGCTCGCGCTCTACGGGCTCTCGGTCTACCTGAAGGGACGCCCGAAGTACTACTTCCCGGCTGCGATCGCCGGAATCGCGATCGCCGCTATTGCGTTACTCTTTGTCGCCCTCCCGGACGTCTATAATCTCCTGATCTCAAGCCTCTTCGCCTTCTTCGGCGAAGCGCCGGTCACCACGACCGTTCAGGAGGCTCGGGCCTGGACGTTCGATGCGGCCTGGATGACGTTCCACTGGGGCATCCTGCTTGCAGCCGGCGGCGTTGCCGCCCTCCTCTGGTGGAGCCGCGAGAAGGTGAACCCGGCCCATGTCTTTGTCCTGATCTGGACGGCGGTCATCCTCGCGTCGACCGCCGCGCACGTCCGGTACGAATACTACCTCGCCGCAAACATCGCCCTGCTCTCCGCGGTCTTTGTAGGAGCAGTTCTGAACCTGGGCTGGAAGGACACTGCCCGTCTCCTCGGGACGGAGAGCAGTACGACTCCCTCTACCACCAGGACCGGCGAAAAGCAGGGGGAGCCGGCGCGGAAGGGGAAGAAGGGAGCAAGAGCCCCGGATGCCCGGAAGTCGAAGACCTCCTCGAGGGACCAGCCGGACTACATCAAAGTAGGAGCCTTCGCCGCGGTCGTCGTCGTCACGCTCCTCTTCGTGGGATCTTCTCTCCAGACGAACCTTGCCCTGGCGAACAACGCCAAATACGGGGGGATCGACTCGCAGTGGATGGAGGCCCTGGAGTGGATGGGCGCAAACACCCCCGACCCCGGTGTCGATTACTACGCCATCCACGACCAGAACACCTTTACCTACCCGGAGGAGTCCTACGGCGTCATGTCCTGGTGGGACTACGGTCACTGGATCACCTTCGTCTCGCAGCGGATTCCGAACAACAACCCCTTCCAGCACGGGGTTGCCGGGCCGAACGGTTCTGCCACGTACTTTGTCTCGACATCCGAGGAGGCTGCAAACCGGGTCCTTGATGCCATCGGCACTCGCTACGTCGTCACTGATATCATGCTTGATACCTCTAAATTCCACGCCCCGGCGACATGGGCCGACCCCGAGGTGGGGAACACCCGTTTCGAACCGCAGTTCCTCCTCCCCGCCAGCGCGGGCTCGACAAGTTACCAGGCGGTGCCGTTCTACAACCAGGAGTACTACCAGACGATGGTCTCCCGCCTCCACAACTTTGATGGGTCCATGGCCGATCCGACGTCACAGGTGATCTATGCCGAGTACCGTGACGCGGAGACAGCGAACACCTCGCTTCCCGTCATCACGCGTACCGAGCAGATGAACGTCACCGAGGGAGCGGCCGCGGTGGACGCCTATAACAGGGGCGCGCCGGCCGGATCTCACGCGACGCTCCTGAACTACTGGTACCAGTACCGGGGGGACGCGATCCTCCAGCCGGTCGAGCGGGTACCGGCCCTCCAGCACTATCGGCTCGTCCATGAGACGCCCCAGAATATCTTCGGAAACGTCGGCGCGACCGGGCCCGACCTCAAAGCAGTCAAGATATTCGAGTACGTTCCCGGGGCCACAATCAAGGGTGAAGGGATCATCGAGGTGCCGGTCACGACGAATGCCGGCCGGGAGTTCACCTACCGGCAGGAGAGCGTGAACGGCACGTTCATCGTCCCGTACGCGACGTCCGGATGGACAGGCGACGTGAAGGCGACGGGGCAGTACCGGATCGCAGGCACCGGCCAGGTCTTCGACGTCACCGAAGAGGATATCCAGCAGGGACACATCATTAACTGAACGAGGATGCGTTCTTCGGTCATCTACAGCGACATCTTTACCCGGCACGATATGGAGGCCCACCCCGAGTCGGCCGCCCGGTTACGGGCGGCCCTCTCCGGGGTTCCTGAGAGCGTGAAGTGGCGCCCCCCGATCCGGGCCACCGAGGAAGACCTGGAGCGGGTCCACCTCCCGCAATATATCCGGTGGGTACAGGAGATCGCCCGGGGAACCTGTTTTCTTGACGTGAACACCTACGTAACCTGCCATTCCTTCGAAGCGGCGGCATACGCCGCCGGATCGACCTTTGCAGCGGTGGAAAGGACACTCGACGGCGAACACCTCTTCGCCCTGGTCCGCCCGCCGGGGCACCATGCCGAACCAGACCGGGCGATGGGGTTCTGCATATTCAATAACGCCGCCGTCGCGGCGGCGAAAGCGCTCGAGTCGGTCGACCGCGTGGCGATTCTCGACTGGGACCTGCACCACGGCAACGGCACCCAGACGGCATTTTACGGGAGCGACCGGGTGCTTTATTGCTCGGTACACGAGGAGAATAGTTTCCCGAAGACCGGGTGGGTGGACGAGATAGGTACCGGGGCGGGCCGGGGCTACACCCTCAACGCCCCGCTTGCGGCGGGATCGACCATCGCCGACTACCGCTATGTTTTTGACGAGATCTTCATCCCGGCGCTTGTCCGGTTCCGGCCCGACGCCCTGATCGTCTCAGCCGGGCAGGACGGCCTCGCCGACGACGAGCACGGGCGAATGAACCTGGTGCCCGAGGATTACGGCGTGCTCACCGGGATGCTGATCGACGGTGCCGACCTCCCGCTCGCGCTGACGCTCGAGGGCGGATACGGCCCGTCGCTCGGGAAGGCCGTCGCCGCGATATTCCGCGCTCTCGCCGGGGAGCGTCCGGCCCCCGCGGAGAGGCCCCTGCATGGGAGCACGAGAAGGGTTGTGGAGATCTTAAAGAAGGTCCGGTTCTGTTGAATACGACGGTTCGTAGAACCGGAGCTTGAGAAAACGCGAAGCGGTTTCGAGTTGCGACCGGCCCAAAACCCTTTGGGCTTCGGGGCCGGATCGGAAGGATCTCACCCCTGCGCCAACCGCTTCCGGTCAGGGTCCATGTAGGTGATCTCAAACCCGGGGACGATGACCCGCACCACCGGCACCGGGGTCCTTGAGAGGTCGCAGACGCAGACCCGATCCGTATAGGGCGCGACCTCATCGAGCACCCGCCGGATATCCAGGTCGAACCGGTCGGTGCTCATGTCGGGCACATCGGCGATATCGACGGCATCTCCACCGGCAAACCACATCCGGTTGATCCGTTTCAGCCGGTCGTATCCCGCCTTCCTGATGACCATCTCCCGGCGGGGGTCGCTCGGGCCGCCATGAAGGTAACTCGCCCGGAGCCGGGCAACCTCGGTCAGGGCGCGGAGCGCTGCAATCTCCGGGCTGGTGTGCGTCCCCGACCCGATGACGATCATCGCCGGGTCCTTCGTGACGGTGTCGTCCGCGGCGGCAGCGACCGTGGGGATGCCGGTCCTCCCGGCGAGCAGCCAGAGGTGGATATCGATCCCGTTCTCTTTGAACCGGTCGAGGACCTCGCGTGCAGCGCATTCCTTCTCGATGGTGAGACGGCGGCCGGGGTCATGGTTCTGGTCGGCGAGGCTGAGCGCGTCCCGTTCGATCACCTCGAAGAGAGCGGTGAGGATCGCCTCCTCCATGACGTTTCCCGACGCAAGCCCGTTCGGGTCGCTCCGGAAGAGGGGCACGGCCATGCCGAGCGAATCGTAGGGGTGGAAGATAGCGTTGCTCGGCATGTAGACCTCCTCTTCGTTCAGGATATCCCACACCGGCGTCCAGTGGATCATCTCCCCCTGCTCGAGTTCCCGCGAGAGGATCAGGTCCTCGGGATGCACCGCCCGTCCCGGGCCGATCTCCTCGTAGGTCGCATACTCCATCCGGTCGCCCCGGTACTCGGCGCTGTACCGCTCTAACGCCCCCATCATCGCCGAGACCCTGGCATGGATCGGCTCTCTCCCCATGCCGCCGTGGACGCGGGTTCCCAGCCGGGCGGCTTTAGGCCGGAACGCGATGAATACGGGGATCCCGAGACGGTCCAGGAGAGTCGCGTCGACGATCTCGACGACGCCGATCTCCTTCATCAGCGGCTCTACGGCGGCATGGGTCTCCTCAGGAGACCGGGAACGGTGCGTCCCATCGAAGCACACCTTCTCTACCGGGTGAATCGTGATTGCCATTCAAGATCCCTTGGAGGTGATACCTTAATAGTATGGCAGATGTACCCTACCGTGTATGAGCGCGGATGACGTAGCAGTGGGCGCGGTCGTCCGGTACCCCCGCACCGGCACAACCGGCAAGGTCGTGCGGGTCGAGGAGATCGACGGCTGGAAGTATGCCGAACTCGACAGCACCGGACTCTACTACCGGGTTGACGAGCTCATCAGTGCCGACCGTACGACCGGCAACGTGGAGAGAAAAGAGCGTTCGCTTGAGGACTACGTAAAAGAGCATGAGGAACTCAAAACCCAGCTCGAAGAGGTGTGGGAGAAGGGCACCGACCGGAGCTGCGAAGGCGGCGGCTAACTCTCGATCGGTATGGTGGTGAGTTTCACCGCCTCAACGCCCTTCTGCGCCATCAACTGTTCCGTGATATCCTTCAGTATCCCGCCATCCCCGCGGATCAGGATCACCTCGAGGCACTTGTTCGGGGTCACATGCGAGTGAAGGGATGCCTGGATGTTATGGGCGTGCTGGTGCTGGATCTCGGTGAGCGTCTGGAGCAGCCCCCGCTGGTCATGGTCGTACACCATGGTGATGACGCCCTGACGCTCTCCTTTTACATCGGATATCCACTGATAATGGGTTATGTAACTCCGTATCGAATCCCGTATCCCTTCGGAACGGGAGGAGTACCCCCGGAGGCTCAGGATCTCATCGAACTTATCGAGTAGGTTCTTAGGTAGAGAGATCCCGATACGTGAAAGTTCGGTATCACCTGACATGTTGCAATCAGTCTCCATATCTCTCTTCATGGGGTATAAATTTTCGCTAAGATCAGGGGGTATTCTTCATACTTCGTATGCCAGAAGAGAGGACAGCAGGTGGGAGGATACCCGGAGTATGTCCTACAAAGACGAGATGAAAGAGATACACAATCCCGACCGATTATGTATAAGTAGTGTCACTCTATATAGGATAAGGAGGTTCGAAAACTTTTGCGAGATGCATTCATTCCCGGTGTCAATATTGGGCTCGTGGGTCATGTCGATCACGGCAAGACCACTCTGGTCAGCGCGCTGACCGGTACCTGGACGGACAGGCACAGCGAGGAGATCAAGCGCGGCATCTCCATCCGCCTTGGCTACGCGGATACAACGTTCTACAAATGTGAGGAGTGCGAGGGTGCGGCGGCCTATTCTCCCCATCCCGAATGCCCGAAATGCGGAGGGAAGGCGGTCCCGTTCCGGACGGTCTCATTCGTCGACGCCCCCGGCCACGAGACACTGATGGCAACGATGCTCTCCGGCTCCGCCCTGATGGACGGGGCGATGCTCGTTATCGCTGCAAACGAGGTCTGCCCGCAGCCCCAGACCAAAGAACACCTGATGGCGCTCGAACTGATCGGCATCAAGAAGATCGTCATCGTTCAGAACAAGATCGACGTAGTCACCCAGGCCGAGGCGGTTGAGCATTATAAGCAGATCAAGCGGTTCATCAAGGGCACCATCGCCGAGAACGCGCCCATCATACCGGTCTCCGCGCAGAAAGGAATCAATATCGCTGCCCTGATCCAGACCCTTGATACGGTCATCCCGGAGCCCGACCGTAACCCGGAGATCGACCCGTTGCTGCTCGTCGCCCGGTCGTTTGATATCAACAAACCCGGCTGCAGCTGGCGGGACGTGAAAGGCGGCGTCATCGGCGGCTCGCTCATCCGGGGAATCCTGCATGAGGGAGACGATATCGAGATCCGGCCCGGCCGACAGGTTCAGGTAGAGAACCGGACGAAGTGGGAACCGATCGAGACGAAGATCACCTCCATTAACGCCGGTCACATCAAGGTGACCGAGGCAGCGCCCGGAGGCCTCCTCGGTGTCGGGACGAAACTCGACCCGGCACTGACGAAGAGCGACGCCCTCGCCGGGCAGGTGGCCGGGCTCGTGGGGAAACTGCCGCCGGTCTGGGAACGCCTGAAATTCGACGTCACGCTCATGGACCGCGTGGTCGGTGCGGACAGCGAGCAGATCATCGAGCCCTTGAAGCATAAAGAGCCGCTGATGCTCTCGGTCGGCACCGCCGTCACCGTCGGGGTGATCGTGAACACGAAGAAGAACCAGATAGAAGTCCAGCTGAAGCGGGCGGTCTGCGCGGAGATCGGTGCACGGATTGCCATCAGCAGGCAGGTCGGCGGGCGATGGCGGCTGATCGGCATGGGGATTCTAGTCGAGTGAGGGTGCTCCTCGACACGAACGCCCTCTTGATGCCGGCCCAATTTGGGATTGACCTATACGACGAACTCATGGGTCTCTTCGGTGACTTCGAGCCGATCACGCTTGAAGAGGTGACCGGGGAACTCCGCGGGCTCGCCCGGGGCCGCGGTCGCGATGCGGCGGCGGCCCGTGTGGGCCTCGCGATGGCCCGGCGTTCGAGGGTCGTGCCGAGTGGGAGTGCCGCGGAGCGTGTGGACGACCGGATGATCGAGTATGCCCGTCGGGAGGGGTGCGTTGTGGTGACGAACGACCGGGAACTCAGAAATGCTCTCCTCCGTGAGGGGATTGACGTTGTTTCGATGCGAAGAACGAGGACATTGGAACTGTTGAGGGGATAGGTGAGGTAACATGTATTACAAAATGACGCTGGAGGACAAGGTGCGGGTTCCGCCCCACCGCCTCGGGGAAGACCTCGAGAAGGTCATCCTCAATGTACTGCAGGAGCAACTGGAAGGCAGCATCACCAAGGAGATCGGGATCTTCATCGCGGTCACGAAGATCCTCGAGATCGGCGAGGGAGAACTGATCCCCGGGGACGGTGCCGTCTACTACGATGTCAGGTTCGAGGCGGCGGTGCTCCGCCTGGCGCTTCAGGAAGTGATCGAGGGCGAGGTGGTGGAGACGACGAGTTTCGGTGCGTTCATCAGCCTCGGGCCCATCGATGCCATGCTTCACGTGAGCCAGATATCGGATGAGTATATCAACTACGACGAGAAGAACGGCCGGTTGATCTGCCAGGACTCGAAGCGGTATATCGCTGTCGGCGACGGCGTCCGGGCCCGGGTCGTTGCGCTCTCGCTGAACGAGCGCGAACCCCGGGAGAGCAAGATCGGCCTCACCATGCGGCAGTCCGGCCTCGGCACCATGCTCTGGCTGGAAGAGGAACTCGAACGCGAGAAGGCAAAAGGAGCGGCATAACCAATGGTCGTCCGTAAGAAAGTGATCAGGGTCTGCCGCGAATGCCACCGGGTCGTCGAAGGAGAGGCCTGTGTGGTCTGCAGCACGACCAACCTGAGCGAAGATTGGGCAGGCTACGTCGTGATCATCGATCCCGAGCATTCGGATATAGCAAAGAAGATGAACATCACCATGGCCGGCAGGTATGCACTGAAGGTCCGTTGATGCTCCGACTTCCCGAAGCGCACCGGGATCTCTTTAAAAAACCGTTCGGCACCCTGTATGGGAGTATCGACGAACTGCTCGCCCGGCTCGAAGGCCGGGCGGTCTACGCCGTCGGGGATGTGGTGACCCATAACCTCCTCGCCGCAGGCGTCGTCCCGGATGTTGCCATCATCGACGGTTACACGATGCGCTTACCCTGCACCCATTCCCCCCTGCTCCAGGCGCGGAAGTTGACGGCAACGAACCCCGCGGGCACGATCACCGACGACCTCGTCGACGCGATCGATACGGCGGTCCGCGATCCTCCCGTGGTGATCGTCGTCGACGGCGAGGAAGACCTTGCGGTCATCCCGCTCGTCCTCGCTGTCCCGATCGGGGCCGCCGTCCTCTACGGCCAGCCGCGAGAAGGCGTCGTCCTCCGGATCGTCGATGCGCCGGCGAAACGGGAGGCCGCGTCCATGCTGAACCGTTTCGTGCGTGAGTGAGCCGTGCGGCGAAACCCGCCCCGGGGCCTCTCATCCCAGAGTATAAATAAATCCGCCAACAATATTTTAGGGATATCGATGGACTTCGAAATTACCCATGACCTGAGGAACGAGTTGTTGAACCGGAGGGAACTCTCGTTTACCCTCACCTTTGACGGCCCGACACCCTCGCGGAAGAGCATTCAGGAGAAGCTCGCTGCGATGCTGAACAAGAATGAGAACCTCCTCGTGCTGGACCTTGCACGGACCCGGTTTGGAAAGATGGAACTCCTCGGCCGTGCCCGGATCTACGACGACGAGGAGAGCAAGACGTCGACAGAGCGGGAGTACCTGCTCAAGCGCGGCGAGCCGAAGGCTGAGAGCGAGGCATAAAGCATGGCAGCCAAAAAGCAGGAATCGACCAAGGTCAAGAGACACGAGTGCTACGAGGTCAAGGGCGACAAGGTAGTCCTGCAGAAGCGGCACTGCCCCCGATGCGGCCCCGGCGTGCTGATGGCCGAGCACAAGGACCGGGCAGCCTGCGGCAAGTGCGGCTACACCGAGTTCCGCAAGTAGGTCCTCACCTTCTGATATAACATACGGCCCCGGCCGCACTTCACCTGCTCCCCCTGCAGGTCGCGGCCGCGGTCGGTCTTTTTCACACCATAACGGAGAGATACCTGTTTTATGCCTGATGGAACGCCCGACGAAGGGCTCGTGCTGGGGCTTGAAGGGACCGCGTGGAACCTCAGTGCCGCCCTCTTCGGAGACGACCTTGTCGCCCTCCATTCGGCGCCATATGTCCCCCCGAAAGGCGGGATCCACCCCAGAGAGGCCGCGCAGCATCACGCCTCGATGATGAAGGAGATCGTCTCCCGGGTGCTCACGGAACCGGACCGGGTCCGGGCGGTCGCCTTCTCCCAGGGACCCGGTCTCGGCCCCTCGCTCCGGACGGTGGCAACCGCCGCGAGGGCGCTCTCGATCGCGCTCGGCGTGCCACTCGTCGGCGTCAACCACTGCGTGGCGCACGTCGAGATCGGGCGATGGGCAACCGGATTCTCCGATCCGATCGTCCTGTATGCGAGCGGCGCGAATACGCAGGTACTCGGGTACTTAAACGGCCGCTACCGGATATTCGGGGAGACGCTGGATATCGGCCTGGGGAACGCGCTCGATAAGTTCGCCCGGGGTCACGACCTCCCGCACCCGGGCGGCCCGATCATCGAGCAGCTTGCCCGGGAGGGCGACTACATCGATCTTCCCTATACGGTGAAGGGGATGGACCTCGCCTTCTCCGGGCTCGTCAGCGCCGCCCAGGAGAGCGCGGCGAAACTCGAGAATGCCTGCGCCGGGCTGCAAGAGACGGCGTTTGCGATGTGCGTCGAGGTGACCGAGCGCGCGCTCGCCCATGCCGGGAAGGACGAGGTGCTGCTTGTGGGCGGCGTCGGGGCGAATGCACGGTTGCAGGAGATGCTCCGGATCATGTGCGAGGACCGGGGAGCGGCGTTCGCCGTCCCGGAGCGGACGTTCCTCGGCGACAACGGTGCGATGATCGCCTACACGGGTAAGGTCATGCTGGAGCACGGGGTCACGCTCACTCTCGATGAGTCGCAGATCCGGCCGGGCTTTCGGGCGGACGAGGTGGAGGTCGTCTGGCGTGAGGAAGAGCCCGGCGAGATCTTTGCCGCCGGGCCGCATGACGGGGGTGTCGCCCGGGGCGCGGAGGCGGTCGTGAAGATCCGGGAGGCTGAGGTGATCAAACACCGTACCAGCAAACACTACCGGAACCCGGCGCTTGATCGGCGGTTGATCACGGAGCGGACCCGGGCCGAGGCCCGCCTGATCGCGCATGCCCGGCGGGCAGGCGTCCCCACCCCGGTGATACGCGATGTTACGGCGGATACGATCGTTATGGAGCGGGTCGAAGGCGAGGTGCTGAAATACGTCACGAGGCCGGAGAATATCCGCCTTGCGGGCGAGGCGGTCGGGAGGCTGCACGGCGCGGGGATCGTCCACGGCGACCTGACGACGAGCAACATGATCGTCCGCGACGGTCAGTGCGTCCTGATCGACTTCGGGCTTGCGTCCACGTCGCCGGAGGTTGAGGCACGGGGGGTCGACCTCCACGTCTTCTTCCAGACGCTCAAGAGCACCACGGAGAACTTCGAGGAGTTGAAGGCGGCCTTCGTCGAGGGGTATGCCGGGGCATTTGGGGGGGCGGAGGAGGTCCTCTCCCGGGAGCATGAGGTGGAACTGCGGGGGCGCTACCTGTGAGGCTTCTCGTGGTGACGAGCAACGTCAACAAGGCGCGGGAAGTGGCCGCGTCCTTTGCGGGGGTGCTGGAGGTCGAGCACGTCGCGATCGAGTGCCCGGAGTTCCGCCACGTCGACGTCGGGGAGATCGCCCGGGGCAAGGCGGAATACGCCTACCGGGTGCTCGCCCGTCCGCTGATCGTGGACGATACCGGTCTCTTCATCGACGCGCTCAAGGGGTTTCCGGGCGCGTGCGCCGCTTACGTCCACGACACCATCGGGAACGCAGGAATCTTGAAACTCATGGAGGGCGTCGAAGACCGGAGCGCTCACTTCGAGACGGCGATCGCGTTCGCCCGGGAGGACGGCATCCGGATCTTCCGGGGAGTCCTCCCGGGGACGATCGTCGCTCCCCGGGGAGAGGGCGGGTTCGGCTACGACCCGATCTTTTCCCACGGCGGACAAACGCTCGCCCAGATGCCGCTCGCCGAGAAGAGCCTGATATCCCACCGGGCGCGGGCACTCGAGGCGTTCCGTACATGGATCGAGCGGGAAGACGCATCCTGACAGAACTGTTAATAGGACCAAGAACGCATAGTACCAATCTGACAAGTGGTGTTTTCAACATGGCAAGATTTCCCGAAGCTGAAGCACGTCTGCTCAACGTAAAGATCTGTATGAAATGCAATGCCCGGAACGCACTCCGCGCGACCCGCTGCCGCAAATGCGGCTCGGAAGAACTCCGGCCCAAGTCCAAGGAACGGAAGGCGTAACGCAGCTGTAGCGCTTGCGCGGATGGCGTTCCGGGTGCTTCCGGTCACGGCGGGCCGGGAGCCGGATATACTCTTTTTTGACACTCTCCACGGCTAGAGCCGGGAGATTCTTGTTTCGTCGACCGGGACTTGCACCGCTGGAATTGGCGGTGTAGCGGTCCTGATCTCCACAAGCGTCGATTCGGGTGTGCCCCACCCTACGGATGCTCGTTTCAAGATATTTTGTGCGGCGTTCAGATCCCGGGGAACCGTGTAGCCGCAGATCGGGCAGGCATGGGTTCGCTGCCAGAGGTCCTTCTTCTCCCGGTGCCCGCAGAGGAAACAGTCCTGCGTCGTGTAGGCCGGCTCGATCAGATGCACATACTTACCAGCATTCGCAGCTTTGTAGCGTATGAACTCTCTTGCCTTGTACCACGCGGCATCGAGAATAGACTGGGATCTGCCGCGAAGTTTTGCATCCAGCGATTCGACCATCGGTCTGATGGTCAGGTGTTCCAGAGCGATCAGATCGTAGCGATCAACGTAGTATCGGCTCCACTTGTGCAGGAAGTCGTTTCTCCGGTTCTCGACCTGCTCGTGGATCCGGGCAACCCGGACCCGCTGCTTCCGGCGGTTCCGGCTCCCCTCCACGGCCCGGGAGAGTTTTCTCTGGGCCCGGCGGAGCCGTTGTGCGGCCTTCCTGACGTTATGCGGGTGCGGGAAGACCCTACCGTCGGTGTCGGTGGAGAAGTTCTCCAGGTTCAGGTCGATCCCGACCGTCCGGGTGCCGGTCGTCGGTACCGGGGTGTCAGGGGTTTCGGAGATGATCGCCACGAACCACTTGTGGGCCGGGGTGTGCTTGATCACGATCTGCTTGATCCTTCCCGGTACCGGGCGGCTGAGCTCGATTCGCAGCTCCCCGATCTTACTCAGCCGGAGGCGGTTGCCCGTGAGCCGGAACCCGGTCGAATCATACTCCATCGAGTGAACCCACTTCTTTCGGAGTTTGCCGACCTTCCTCCCCTTCGCTTTCATTGCTCTCAGGGCGCGAAGGCTGGCAACAATCCGGTGGATCACTTTCTGGAGAACATGGCTCTGGACCTCTTTCAGTTCGGGGTACTCGGCTTTGAGGTCGGGGAGACAGGAATCTACATACACCCGGTTTTCAAGGCACCAGTTCCGAACAAAGGTACATCGTGCAAACCCGGTGAACAGCCGTCCCTCCACCTTCTGCGAGGGGTAGATCCGGTACCGGGTGACGTGCCGCATTCCAGACTCCAGATAACCGTGGGTATTCAGCCGGCTATAAGGTAGCTCCTGCGGGGTGAAAGTGGACGGACCAAGGGGCGCACTTCTCCCCACGGCTCAAGCCGGGGGCTTGTTTGTGCCCCTTGAACCCCGGATTCTCTGTCAGGCACAACCCGGGGATAACGAGGTCGTCCCAAAAAGATCTATGAACCTTCGGTACACCCTGATCGGAGCGCTTGCATCCAAAGTTTCTACCACCTGAACCAGATCCAGGGCAAAAATGGTGAAACGGCTTTCCATAGGGTATCGCCACGTGGGGGAGGGACCGGGAGGGGGACACCCCCTCCCGGCAAAGGTGTTTTGGGACAACCTCAACAACAGGAAGTGGTTGCCGGGTCCGGTCTTCACGCGCTGTAGTAGGTGACTCTTCTGCCCTCTTCGCTGTACTCGCCCCGGTACGTCTCGATGTTGCGCTTGTAACCGATCCGTTCCACAAAACCGAGGTCGCGGAGCCGCTCACGGACCCGCATCACGTCGGCCTCGTCCGCCCAGTCACAGGTGTAGACGTAGACGACGTACCGCTCGTCACGTGAGTCGGGGTTCGGTTTGGCGGTGCTGACTTTTGCGGATATCCCGAGAGTTCCCTTCGCCGTTTCGTCCCGGACCTTCCGCCACGCCTCGTCAACCTCCTCCCCGGGGACGAAGATGAGCCATTTTCCCACCTGCTCGTCATCGAGGCCCCTCGTCGCGGGCCCGGGGGCGTCCTGGACAATCCAGTATATTCTGGTCGTCTTGGAGGGGAGAACGCCTTCGCCCGCCCGGATCGGAACGTAGAACGCGTTGATCTCGCCGAACCGCCGGAGAAGCGCCCCGGCGAGCTCCGGGTAGTCCTCCCGGAACCGCTCAAAGATCTCACGAGCGTCTTCTTCAAAATCGGTCCCCTGCTCGACGAGTTCGAACAGGTACGGGCCCCGGGCACGGAGTTCGCGGTTGAGGTAGATCTCAAAGATCCCGTACGCGACCTCGGCAAGGGCCTCCGGATCGATCGTTTCCATACCTAATGGTAACCGCCGGGAGAGTAAAAAGAATTTTGAAGTGTTACCGGCCAAGCCTCTCCGCAACAAGTTCTGCGGCCCGCTCCCCGGAGAGGAGCATCCCGCCGAAGATCGGTCCCATGCGGCACTCCCCAGCAACGGCGTTTGCCGCCATCCCGGTGACGAAGAGCCCGGGGAAGACTTCTTTTGTGTGATCGAGGATCTGCGACTCAGCGCGCTCGGCCCACATGAAACTCTCGCCCTTGACCTGGAGTCTGCCGCCTTTCCGCTCGATCATGCGGGCAACCATGGCGTCGTGGCCGGTCGCGTCGACGGTGCAGGTGCAGGCCACGGTGAGCGGGTCGACGTGCAGCCCGGCCATATCGACCGGCGTCCAGTTGATGACGAGGCCGCCGACCCTGCCGTCGCCCCGGATCATGACGTCCTCGACGGTGGTGAGGTTAAAGAACTCGACCCCGGCGTCGCAGGCCGCCGCGGTGAGTTTGGCGACTGCTTCGACCGATTTTGCGACGTAGTAGCCCGGCTCGAACTCCCGGTAAGCGATTCCGAACCGGTCGAGGAGCCGCCGTGCTTCTTCCTGGACGACGATCCGCGGGAACATCATCCCGCCGCCCCACATCCCGCCGCCGACACTGAGTTTCTTCTCGATGAGTGCACACCGAACATCCCTCTCCCCGAGGAGCGCTGCACAGGCGAGCCCCGACGGCCCGCCGCCGATGACGGCAGCGTCCATATCGAGGTAATCGATGAATGTCCTGTGCTGCTCCGCAAGGATAGCCCTGCTGATGGTCACTTCGTTGAGCGTCATCCAATCACTAATATTTCACCTCGACGAGATAAGAGCACCGGCACGTGGTGCCGGATACGCCGGAGACCGGTTCAGACGTGAGCGCCCGGAGAGGGTCCGGCATATATCTTAATAGCATCCAGCCCAATAGATCTCTGTCATGAAGTGGACGCGCGACTTCGGTCTGACGATGAGGATGGCTTTAACGTCGTTTCTGCTCCTCATAGTCTACCTGATCTTCCTGGGCGTCCTTTCCGCCCTGGGATTTTCTTTCGGGTTCCTCCTGCTCGCGGCCGCCGTGATGGCGTTCGCCCAGTATTTCTTCTCTGACAAACTGGTGCTCTGGAGCACCGGCACCCGGCTCGTCGAGGAAGACGAGTACCCGGAGCTGCACCGGATGATCGAGAGCCTCGCCGCCAAAGCCGACCTCCCGAAGCCGAAGATCGGGATCATGGCTTCGCCGGTGCCGAACGCGTTTGCAACCGGACGGGGTCCGAAGAGCGCCGTGGTGGCGGTCACCGACTCGATCATGCGGACGCTTAACCGCGAAGAACTGGAGGCGGTGCTTGCCCATGAAATGTCGCACGTGAAGAACCGGGACATGCTGACCCTGACGATGGCGAGTTTCATATCGATGCTCGCCTTCCTGATCATGCGGAACTGGTTCTTCATCGGGCTCTTCAACAACCGCGACAACAACATGGGCGCGCTGATCCTGGTCTACATCGTCTCGATCCTGGTCTGGATCGTGAGCACCCTGCTCACCCGTGCGCTCTCCCGCTACCGGGAGTTCGCCGCGGACAGGGGCAGCGCCGCCCTGACGGACAACCCGCGGGCGCTGATATCGGCGCTCCAGAAGATCAGCGGGCGGATGGACTACGTCCCGGCCGAGAAGAAACAGGAAGTGGAGGGCGCAAATGCCTTCTTCATCATCCCGGCCCTCTCCGGAAACACCCTGATGGAGCTCTTCTCCACGCACCCGTCGCTGGAGAAGCGGGTCGCCGCTCTCGAAGAGCTGGCCACCGGGATCCGGTAACCCAAAAGACAACTTTTTTTCGCACGGCTCGAGAGCGGTGACACGTCGCCGTCGTTCATCCCCGGACGAGGGTACCAGCCGCGCCGCAACCGGATAGTTACCTCAGCGATCTCCAGAACGTGAATCGGGCGATAAGCGGTCAACATGCGCATTCAGGGCTCCAAATTTTTATTTAAAAAAATATATATAACCTGGAGACCTCCAGATACCCGCTCTGTCAGTCAAATGGCCCGACTCAGAATGCTCCGGCACTCAGTCGGGCTTTCCAGCATCCAGCGCTGTATCTGCACCACGCAGAAGCAGCCCGGCCACGCGACGAAAAAACCCGCTTTCACCATACCGAACACGAGAGCCCCTCTTCAGTCAGGAGCACCCGGGTGCAACAGAGACAGGTGATCAAATTGGTTTTAAGAAAAGTTTCCGGCATTCTTACCATTCTGTGTCTTCTTACCCTGACCGGGACCGGTCTTGCGGTCTCGGCTCAGCCGCTCGGCGCCGATCTCGAGCTGGAGTTGCCGATAGACACCATGGAGGTCATAGGAGAGTATAACGTCACGATCGATCCGGCGGAGAACTTCACGGTCGAACCCATCAACCTCGACGCCCCCCTCGAGGTGAGGAGGGATACACCGGTAGGGGCACTCGATGCGGCCTCCCGGTCGGGCGGGGTGAACGCTACGGCTCTGAACTATACGACCTACTACTACACGATCAGCCAGCGGCTGGCCGTCGACAGCATCAACGAGTACCTGTACCAGGACGAGCAGTTCTGGCTCGTCCTCAATGACCTCAATGAGACGTTCTACGAGACGAACACCGATGCTCTGGCGCACAACCTCTCCGACGGCGAGACGTTCTGGTTCATCTACTGCGATCTCTCCGATTACGACCCGGTTCGTGAACAGGTCATCGAACGGGCGGTTGCGGGGCTGTCGATCACGGTTACGTTCGGTGAAGGGAACGTGACACCCACGCCGACGGTTCCCGGTGAGCAGGACGGTCTGGTCGAGGTGATCCGTAGCGACGGCAACCTCTCCTTCATGGCAAGTCTGCTCAACGCGACGGACCTCGCGGCCACGCTCCAGGGCGATGGGCCGTACACGGTGTTTGCACCCCAGAACGATGCGTTCGGCAACCTCTCGCCCGAGGTCTTCACCGGTATTCTCACCGACGAGAACGAGCGGACCCGGGTGCTCTCGAATCACGTGGTCAACGGCAGTTATACGGCTGCCGAGCTCCTGAACATGACGGAGGGCGGCAACGCAACAAACCTCACGACACTCGCCGGGGTGAACCTGACGGTCTCGGTGAACGGGAGCGTGCTGATGATCGATAGCGCCACGATCAGCGGGCCGGAGGTCAACGCGAGCAACGGTGTTGTCCATACCATTGACAGGGTGCTGGTCCCGCCGGCGAATGTAACCCCGGTGGAGACCGTGGCCCCGGTCGAGAATATGACCCCGGCGGTGAACGTGACCCCAATAGTGAATCCGATCGTGAACATGACCGAACTGCCGATGGGGGTCATATAATCCGGCCCCGGAGCGGTCGGCGGGCCTCCACGGGCCTGCAGCCGCCCCCGGGCTCCAGGGGAAAGCACGACCGTTACTGGTGGGATGAACGATTGATCGGCACCAGGAATCTCGTGGTTGCAGTTGTTGTTCTGGCGCTTTGCACGGTCGGGACCGTATCCGGGAGCGATCCGGCACCAGGAGGCGCCGATCCGGGCAGTTACGTGTGGATTGCCGGGATCCCCTTTCTCCACGCCATCCACGAGGAGCCGGGCGGCCGGTTCGGGGATATAACGGAAGGGGGCGGCAGGAAAGCATACACCACGGGCAACTTCACCCCGGGGGATGTGAAGTCATTCGTCTGCACCGACTTCGCAACCGGGGAGGAGTATACCGTCAACGCCACCTGCAGGGCAACCGGGGAGCACTGCTACCTGTTTGTCGAGGAGAACAGGACGGTTGCAGAGAGCGAGATCCGGGACCTCACGGAGACCTTCGACCACGTCGTACACCCCACGATCACGGGGACGTTCGGCAACGAGACCGGGATCGACGAGGATCCCCGGGTGTTCATCCTGCTCCTCGACATCCGCGACGGTCCGGGGGGCAACGTAACGGACCTCTCTATCGTTGGGTATTTCGACGGCAGCGTCGAAAACAACCTGGATGTCATCTTTCTCGACGCCGATGCACGGGAGAGCGAGATGAGCTCGACGCTTGCTCATGAGTTCCAGCACCTCGTCCACCACTCGCACGACCCCCATGAGAGGACGTGGGTCGATGAGGGGTGCAGCGGGTACGCGGAGTACCTCTGTTTCGCGAGCGAGAACCGGGCGAAGGTCCGCGCCTTCAACCGCCATCCCGGGACGCCCCTTGTGGTGACCGACGGCCGGTGGGCCCGTTCGGAGGGCGAGATCAACCAGGCCCACTACGGCGCGAGCTTCCTCTGGACGCTCTACCTTGCGGAGAACTTCGGGGACCGTTCGGGAGACCCGGGGAGGCGGGCGTTCTTCGCGGATCTCGTGGCGGAGAACCGGACCGGTCTTGCCGGGATCGACGCGACGCTTGCCACACACGGCTACCCGGAGTCGTTCGAGGACGTCTTCAAGCGCTGGGTGGTCGCGAACTACCTCGACGCCGAAGGGAGCGACCCGCCGTCCGGGTATGCCGGGATCAACCTCACCCGGTACCCGCAGGTGGCCGGCCACATCGACCTCACCGGAGAGGTCGGGGGGGTGCATTCGTTCCCGGCGGCGGATCTCCTGCCCTGGTCCGCGGCCTACTACGAGGTCGGTGCGGACGACCCGGACGCGGTCGCGTACGAGAACACCCAGGACTTCTGGATGGAGAAGGTGGTCAACCGGAACGGAGAGGCGGTCATCGTCGTCTCGCCCCTCGGCGACCGTGGAGAGGTCGTCCTGACAGTCGCGGAGAGCGGGGAGAACCGGACCGCTGCCGGTTCTCCGGGCTGACGGGGACCGTGCCCGGATCGAGGCCGGCCATACCGTGAGGCGGGCAGGAAGAGGCACCGGGTCCGGTGGGCGCCCCGCTCCGCCCCGGTCGCCGGGGATACGTTAATATCTCATTACGCCAGAAATGTATAGACGTACCAGTACGCATCGATGGTCTAGTGGTATGACTTTGGCCTTCCAAGCCAATAGCCCGGGTTCAATTCCCGGTCGATGCATGGGGCTCGTGGTCTAGCTGGTCATGACGTCGCCTTCACACGGCGAAGATCTCGTGTTCGAATCACGACGAGCCCATTTTTCTGCTCGCTTTTAATTCAGGTGTTACCTCAATTCCGGGACCAAACATCAAATAATATCCGATCGTTACAAGCAGGGTGTCTATAATGATTCTGGACAACACATCGGTCAAATAGCCGGAAAACAATAAGGGCATAAAAAGAAGGAACGTAGCCCAGTTAACGCCAAAGATCAGGAATCCAAATTTCGCCGCTCTGCGTTTCAGGGACAACGTGTTTCCGATATTCCCAAGCAACATACAGACTACCCCGATACAGGCACCCATAAGGAGCGTCCAGAAGAATGTATATAACGGGCTTGTCTGGTATCCAGATAGGATCACTCCTGTGAAGTATGCGGCATATCGTCCAACTAAGAATATCCCGGCGAATACGGATACGGCCGTCATCTTCCATCGAAGAGTAAATGGCTGTCCCGAAGCATTCTCTCCTTTCCCAGCAGTTAGCAAACTCAATAGAATTGCCATTAAAAAAACAGGTATTGCATCACTGAGGCCGACCACAAATTCGTTGATGATCGGATTGCCAAAGAGGGATACCCCCTCCAGCATGGCAAAAAGCCAGATCAGCGCTATTGCAGACCCGTACCGCACCCCTTTTTCTACTCCCTCTCCCGGAATCACATCTCTGATGCGGCAATAGACATAGGCAGCACCGGAAAAAGCGAGCAGCGCCCAGAGAGAGACGGTAATCTCTGTCCCGAGCAACTCTGCCACTATGCTGTAGTCCGGATTCTCAGGCATAGTACTGTATGCGTTTGTAACAAGGTGAAGGGCGATATCGAGTAGTACGCAAATCACGACAATGGCTACAATTGTTACCCGTTTGCCTATGTTCATACAATAAATACTCCCTTTCCAGGCCAGCTGTAGATGTTCAAGGGGCTGACACAGCGGCTAACAATTATATTAAGCGTTCTCTGCCTCTTCAATAACCGCATTTTCGATTCCAGTTAGATTTAATGGCATTATTTCGAGTAGTGCTCTTGTCGTCGCAATGTCATTCTTATCCATTTCCTTAACCATGTTTTCTCTAAAAACTGAGCCTTCTGGATCTGGTTCTTTCCAGAAGCCGCATCTTTGCCCGGTCAATTCCAATTTAGTGATCCTTGCCTCCTGCATATCTTTTTCTAACTTCAATAAACCTTTCTGCTGGAGATTCAATACTTTAATGCGCCTCGATTCTGCGCACGTCTCTGAAACAGGCACTTCTATCACTTTAGAAGCATTATTGCCTGCATTTTTTAGAATTTTTACGGCATCTTCAGATCTTTCTACCCTTCCCGCATCTGGCGGATTGCATCCACACCACGGCCTGTTTTCAGTCGTTGTGGCATAAAAGGAGGTAGCGATAATGAGCGGCCTCAGCGAAAATAATGCCAGAACATTGAAATACTGATCCTCCCTTACGAAGGATCGGGTGATGGAAACATCGCCAGAACCAGGCGTTCTGCTCTTGTTGCGGAAGCCTTGGCAGTTTTTTCACCGGCGGCTGACCGCAATGGGGTAGAATCCTTTATCCAGCATATGCCTAAGGAGGGGATTCAAATGCCAAGAATTGAGGAGGGCATAGAAATTCGCTGTCCGGTCGAGAAGGCATACGCCTTTACGACCGATGCAGGGAGTTGGAATACATGGCAGACCGTCATACTGGAGGCGGAGCAGACCTCTCAGGGACCTGTCGGTGTCGGCACGACGTTCAAAGGTGCCAGCCACCTGATGGGTCGCACCATGCAATGGACTGCCAGGGCAACCGAATGCAAGCCACCGGGGAAATTTGGGAAAAACATTACCTCAGGACCATTGCTCATCGAACAGCACAACACCTACACTCCCACCACGGGCGGGATGAAATTTACCCTTACCTACGACATGACTATGAACGGGTTCCTGAAAGTCCTGACTCCCATGATGGTCAACTCAATGCGGAAAGAACTCCGGAAAAGCCTGATCAACTTGAAACAAATTCTTGAGTCCGAATCAAGACTATGAATGTAGGATGAGAGGTAAGGTGTCTCTGCCGGGATACGTTCAGTTCTAATCACTACGGGAACTCTCCGAAAACGTATGAGGAGGTGCAAACGAGGAGTGTGTACTTACCGGTACTGATGCTGATCACCACTTAGCTTAGAGCCTGGTAGTTCGCGACGATTGCGGTTGCGATGGTCCCCGCTCGTGCTCATGAACCACAATACTCCAGGTTGACAAACCCAATAAATCAATAGCTTGCCATAACATTTCAAAACCTCTTTCACGCTGCAGAAAGACCCTGTATCACATACCATGAACGATGGAACGACACGCTACTCAGACCGGGAGATCATCAACAGGTGGGCGGTTGCTGAGATCAATCCCGGCATCTCCCGTATCCTCTCGGAGAAGGGTGTTATGCACCCGGCCGCAAACAGGTGCATCGGCTTCTTCTACGTGGACCACGAGGAGGGTATCACCTTCCGTATCCATACCCTCTGCCGGCTCGAACCCGGAAGGTCGCCGGAGATCATCGCGAACTTCGAGGATCACGGCGAGGGTCTCATACTTCCATCCGATGAAATCGGGGCGTACACGCTCCTCTCAAACGATGAGGCAAACAGACTCTCGCTGCTCGAAGAGCAGAGATGGCGCATCTATTATGAACCGGAATCGCTCCGCACGATCCGAAACAGGACCGACCTCGACAGGTTCAGGGCTCCCGGGTATTTTGACGACGTATCGGTGATCCTCTTCTCAAAAGACGGCGAGACGATCCCTGAAGGAGTCTGGGTCCGCCTGGAAGAGCAGTCGGCCGACGGCGCGTCGTTTCAGGGGACACTCCTGAACGAACCCTATTCGGACTTCGGCGTGCATGAAGGGGAGATGCTCACGGTACGCTTCGCCGAAGACGAGGAGGGACGATTCCTGGTCGTGGAGGCGGGATAGCGGTGAACGGGACTCTTCCGGCCTCCGGGGGATCTTCCATCACCTCAAAACGGTTCTCATGCTGCACATGAAGACAGTGTGTGAAAGAGCGCCTCACCGGCCGGGGATATCGGGCTCTCCCTCGATATTAGCCCTGCAGGCTCTCGACGATCTCCCGTCGCGTTCCGGCAGCACCGGGCATTTGCATAACGCCCACCTGCGGCGATGCGTGTATTCCCTGCATGAAGAATCGCTATCGTGCTTACCTCCTTAATTTTAAGTGATAGTGCTTCCTTGAAGCAATCTCATCAAAAACCCGGTGAAGAGCCTTCGACCTTGCCCTGACGTCAAGCTCCCCGGACTCTTCCCCTGCCCGGGAGAGCGCTTCCTCAAGTTCTTCAAGTTCCAGGACAGTTGCAGCGATACAGTAGTAACTCTTTGAGCGGCCTTCGTTGAAGTTGTTCAACATCTCCCTGAGTAAGAACTCCCGGTGTTCCTGTAACTTCTGGAATGCGGATATTCCATGCTGAGATATAAGCGAGAGATCCTCCTCAAGGGTCTGGTAACATTTAAAAGAATCGTGTTCTTTACCGGCATCCCGGTGTTTTTTCCATCGTTCGCACGTATCGTTCTCTTCGCACTCCCAGCAGAACTCGATCCCCTTTTTCTTAACGGCACATGTAATAAACGGGCAACCGACGGCCATTCTGCTCGAACTCTTGCATCCCGAACATCTGCTCTCTGCGTCGGTATTATACATAGGGCAGAGTCGACAGGAGAGCCCGCAGATGCCAATATCAGGATACTCGATGCGCATTGATCGTTGTTATGTGCGAGACCTCTCCAGATATCTCTTATGGTACCGTGAACCCGTTCGCGGTGCTCGAAGGGGGCATCCGGGACTCCGGATTCCCCTGTGCGAAACCCGAAGTTCTGAAATCGATCCGGTCGGGCGACACCCGATAGTCCGGCCGGTGTCCCTGCATACATCCCCGACCACCATCCGGACACCTTACAGCGATTCGATCACGTTCCCGACCACGGACTCGAGGTCCTCACCCGAACACGCGACGGTGAGATCGGCATACTTCTCGTAAAGCGGGAGGCGCTCGTCGTACATCTCGCGGAGGCTCTGGCCCGGAAGGAGGAGTATCCCCCGGGTCGTGATGTTCTTGAGCCTCTCCTCCATCTCTGCATACGAGATCTCCAGGTATACGACTACCCCCACCGCCTTCAGGTGCGCCATCGCAGCCTCGCTGCAGACCACGCTGCCACCCGTCGCGATCACCGCATTGCGGGGATTCAGGGAGAGGATCGTCTCCTCCTCGATCCGCTTGAATGCATCCGGCCCCTCCCCGTCGAGAATCTCCTGGAGTATCCTCCCGGCCCGCTCCTGGATCAGGATATCCGTATCGATGAACTGCATGCCAAGCGTTTTTGCAAGGATGACGCCCACGGTGCTCTTCCCCGCACCGGGCATGCCGATGAGGATGATGTTGTTGTGGTGATCCATACTGCTTCCCGGAACCCTCTGTTGATACTTTAGTGGGATTTCCGGGGAGATGAAGGTTGTCTGGTAGAATAGCCCAACTGCCTATCCGCACCATGCGCAGGATCCCCCGCCCTGTCGTAAAACAAGGAACACGCGGTTTGCTCCCCCGGAGACGGATAACCAGGCCCCATTGCCGGAGGTCCGCCGCAACCTTTATCCATTCCCGACCAAGTATGTTGTCCAAGTGCGAAGGTCATCCCGACCCGCAGACCGCACCGAGGATACCATGACAAAAACAGCCTCCCCCAACCTGAACCGGGTAACGTATCACCGGATCTACACGGATGCGCAGGGCGACTCCCACTTCGATACCGTGACGGTCGAACAGAGCCTTGCCCCTGCAGCCCCACCCGCGGCTCCGTTCTACGTCTCCGAAGACGGACCCGCGTCGAAGTATCGCTTCTATACCTTCGAGCCCGGCTGGATAGGCGAACTCCACCCGGCCCCCGCCCGGCAGTTCCTCGCCCTCCTCTCGGGCGAGGTGGAGATGGAGACGACGGACGGGACGGTCAGGCGGCTCGGCCCCGGCGATCTGGTCCTGCTGGAGGACACCTCGAGCAGGGGCCACGTGACGAGGAACGTCGGCGACGGGTATGCCGCGTTCCTCGTGGTCCCCACCCCCACGGCCTGAGCGGGGATACCGACTCCTCATCACCCCCTTTTGTAGCATAATACAAGTTGAGATGGGCAACTCCCCATCTCCAGCCCGCGTAACCCATGCACTCCGTCCGGGCCCCCCTTGATGCAAGGGACCGGGAGAGGGGCCTGCAGCAGCACGTTGCGATGAGCACGGCACCGGAACTGGTTGTCTGTCTGGCCGCCGGGCTCCTGGTAGAGCCGGACTTGCCATGCAGGGGTTTCTGGCCGGGTCGGATTCAGACGCACCTGACCGGCCAGATCATTTGTACGCGCCTTATCGTGCTTTTATTCTCTCCTTTTCCTGTGTAGCCGCACGCGGTTGTCAGTACCGGGGGGAAAACCTATGTAAGAGAGATACCTTTATTCCCGCATGGAAGATCGGCCCATAAAGGTCCTCGCCATCATGGGCAGCGCCCGGAAGGCGAATACTTACCGTGCAGCCGAACGGATCCGCGAGATCCTCCAGGAGAACGCACCGGTGGACTGGGAATACGTCATGCTCAAGGACGTCGGCCTGGAGCAGTGCCGCGGATGCTACACCTGTTTTGAACGGGGGGAGGAGCACTGCCCCATCAAGGACGATTCAGCCCTCCTTGAACAGAAGATGCACGACGCGGACGGGGTGATCTTCGCCACCCCGGTATACGGGTTCCAGGTTTCGGGGCTGATGAAGGTCTTCATCGACCGCCACTCCTACATCTTTCACCGGCCCCGGTTCTTCCGGCAGAAGGCACTCCTCCTCACCACCGTCGGGGTGATGGGAGATAAAGACGTGCTGGATTACCTCAACGCGGTGGCCCGCATCTGGGGTTTTGAGGTTGCCGGACGGGCGGGGGTCGTCTCCCACGCGACGATGGGACCCCTTCCCGCCTACCGGTTGCGGGAGAACGAAGAGAAACTACAGGCGGCGGCAAAGGCTTTCCTCGCCGCACTCCGGAGAGAAACGCCGAGGAGGCCCGGGCTCTTCGACGTGATGGCGTTCCACATCGGGAGGGCGCCCTGCGACGAACTTGGCGAACGGAGTCCCGCGGATCATGCCTACTGGGCCGGGAAGGGGTGGTTCGACAAGGGAAGGCGCTACTACGTGGACGTGCCGGTCAATCCGGTGTACCATGCGCTGGGTACGGTGGCGGAGTGGTACCAGCGGCGGCGGGTACGGAGGGATCTGCGGGAGATGGGGGTGAAGAGCGGGCGCGGGTGCAGAAGTGGGTAGAGGGGTACAAAGGGTTCGGTCACCAAGAACAATTCCAGTCGAACGATTTTGGGATTTGATGCAGATTTCCTGCGTTCAGCCGGCCAAAAGCACCAGTAAGATATGCTTACAGATCTGGAGGTCCCCAGCGCGCAGAGGAAATGAACCTTTCATGAAACCCCTATATCTTTTTCATTAGAGGTGCGCTCCATTTGATCCCCTTAGTGACTTCAGGTAATTTAGATCTGATGGGCTCAAGATCGAATACGATTAAATTGGGCCATACGAGTGCGATAAGGGCACTTAGGCAGTTCTTAGAAATCTGAAGTGATAAAGAAGGATTATTAATGACCTAATTCTTAAACCTTCGTTGGTGACAGATGAGGATATTACTTGATACCAATATCTTCATTTATCGTGAACAAGATCATGTCTTCTACGTGATTTAGCTAAACTGCTCCAAATACTCAACAAATTGAGGGCAGAACTCTTAATTCACCCCCTCTCAGCTTCAGAATTACGAAGGGATTCAGATCTCAGGCGCAGAGAAGTGAACCTCTCGAAAATTGAGGCATACTCTCATCTAGAGCGACCACCAGATCCTAACAACGATGCATCGTTTCGTGAGCTCGTCGGACCTGCAAAAAATTCGCATGATGACGTCGATAATGCTCTCCTATACGCTATATATAAAAATGCAGTTGAATTTTTCATCACCGAGGATCGGGAAATTCACAAAAAGGCACATAAAATCGGGGTTGGAGAACGTGTATTCCTCATCTCTGAAGCACTGTATGATTTCAATAGATGCCTACCCTCACAAGAGATCATTCCCACGCCTCCTGCACTTGTAAAAGACAGTATGCACAACCTGGATCTACGGGATCCAATCTTCGACTCATTGAGAGCAGACTATCCCGGGTTCGATGAATGGTTCATAGGAAAGGCTCAGGAGGGGAGGGAATGCTATGCCTATAGACGAACCGATGGGAGCATAGGAGCTATCCTTATTTATAAGGTTGAGAGTGAGCCTATCCCATCGACTCCACCCCTCGCAAAAAAGAAACGTTTGAAAATTGCAACGATGAAGGTTGAACATGTGGGGTATAAGATCGGTGAACTGCTCTTGAAAGTCTCGATAGATATTGCGCTAAAAAACGGTATCACTGAGATCTACCTCACTCACTTCACTCAGCCTAAGGAGGATCGCCTCGTCGATCTCATTTCAGAATATGGTTTCCATAAAGCAAGCGTCCTCAAGCGTGTAAACAGAATGGAAGACGTTTATGTGAAAAATCTCTGCGCCCGAGGACATGATGTCTCAGCTCTTTTGCCGGTCACGATATCACAGATCTACTACCCAAGCTTTTACGATGGAGATTTGGTGAAAAAATTCGTTATTCCCATTCAACCAGAATACCATGATCTATTATTCACTGATTTCTCAAAAGGAAGACAAACAAAACTCTACGAGCATTCTGGAGAGTTTGTTGTAGAAGGAAATACTATTCGAAAAGCTTACCTGACTCACAGCCGGATCAAAAAGATAGAACCCGGAGATATCATTCTATTCTATCGATCACGTGACACGAAAGCAGTAACATCAGTAGGTGTCGTTGACGACTTCTTTCCGGATGTCTCAGATACCGATGAGGTCATTCGAATAATAGGGAAAAGAAGTGTTTACTCTCACACCGCGATAGAAAGATCTAATAAGCCGTTGACTATCATTCTATTTAGGCATCATTTCCATCTGCCACACAGCGTAACAATCAGCGAACTAAGAAGATCTAATGCCCTCTCAGGGGCACCACAATCAATCACCGAAATCGATAATACGAAGTACACATGGGTAAAGCTGCAAGGTGGAATTAATGAGAGTTATACTGTCCATTAGACCGAAGCACATTCGGAAAATTATCAATGGAACAAAGAGATATGAATTTCGCAAGGTAATGTTCAAAGATCGGTCAGTTTGTGAGATTTACGTCTATTCAACGTCTCCTGTGAAGAGAATTATCGGCAGATTTAAGGTTGGGAAGATCTTTGAGGATCGTCCAGAGAATTTGTGGGAACAATTGCGTGAGTATTCCGGACTAACCCAGAAGGACTTCTATGCGTACTTCTCTGAAAAAGACAAAGGATACGCCATAGAAATAATTAATTTCGAATTGTTTGAAGAGCCTATAGATCCCAAAAAACTTAACCCGACCTTTGTTGCGCCACAATCGTTCCAATATATCGACGATTCCACTTTCAATCATCAATTAGATCCCAATAAAAGCGGCTTAGGGAAATTTATTCAAATAGAGGTTTAACCGCTCATCCCAGTGAGCCTGACCCCAATACTCTTTCCAGAACCAGATCAATAGTCATACAGAGTAGATACAGAAGGTGGGAAGGGGTTACCACGGGGTGTGGCATGACTCACGGAATTCCTCGGAGAGGCAGGCGTTGCTCCGGCGTGGACATCAATTCGTCATGGGGATTAAACCGGTATTAAGACACATCCAAATAGCAAACAGAATAGGGGACGATTATGGAAAAGAAATACTTCCAGATTCAAGGGATTCCAGCAATTCTCTGGGGGTCTCGTTCAAATAAAGTATATCTCTACATACACGGACAGGCCGGGCGCAAAGAAGAAGCGGAAGCGTTTGCCAGGATAGCCTGTCGTTATGCGTGGCAAGTGTTGAGCATCGACCTGCCCGAACACGGAGAACGCAAAGGAGAAGCAAATTCATTTGACCCGTGGCATGTCGTGCCGGAACTGCTCCAGGTTATGGACTATATCAAAGGCCAGTGGACGCAAATTTCTCTATTTGCCAATAGCATTGGGGCATGGTTCGGGATGTTGAGTTTCGAAAACGAACCGTTGGAAAAAAGCATTTTTATTTCCCCTATCCTCGATATGAAACAGCTCATCTCCAACATGATGCTCCGGGCCAATGTATCAGAAACGCAACTTGAGCGTGAACGTACTATCCCCACTTCCTCTGGACAAACTCTTTCGTGGGAATATCTACTCTATGCCCACGAACATCCGATAACAAAATGGAAGGTTCCAACAGAGATATTGTATGGTGGGCAAGACGAACTTACGGATCGGAGTGTTGTAGAAGAGTTTGTCCAGCGTTTTTATTGCAATCTAACTGTTATGGAAGATGGGGAACACTGGTTTCATACCCCGGAACAATTAGATATCTTAGATACCTGGACCGAAACGTGCCTTCAAAAATGAATTATCAAAACCCCTCGCCCTTCTTCAATTTAATAGAAACCCCACTCCGAGGTTCCTGAACGACAATCCTCTCCATGATCTCCTCCCTTAACCTCTCCGGAAGCCGCTCCGCCTGCCACTCCCGCTCCCGGATAACATTCATCACGGCATTCACCATATCCACCGCCGCGACGGCCTTGAGGGCATAGTAGGCCGCCCCATAGGCGTGCTGGGGAACGTGAGCGGTCGCCACCGCCTGGCCTGCGGCACGCGCCGCAAAGCAGGCCGCGTCATTCTTTTTCGCATCGCGGGCGGCGGCATGGGCGGCAAGAGAGGCTCCACGGATCTCAGCCATCCTGAACACGCCCGTCCTGACCCAGGCCCGGCACGCCTCGATAGCGTTTCGCGGCCGGTTGTCCTCCGGGTATGCCTCCTCAAAGAGCGGGAGCACTCGTTCGGCGCAGTCCGCGGCCCAGGTTGCCATCGTCATCTGATCCTCTCTGCTGTATTTCTTCACGAACAGTCTCTATCGACGTTCAATATCTTGTTTCTTAATCTGCATGGACGGATACGTCAACTCAGGTTGACATAGCACCGACACACCTCTTCTAAGTCAACGCAAGTTGACTTACACGGACCCGCCTCACCCACGAGCACCGCAACGTAGAACAGATAGGTCCACCTAACGGGCACCCGGACCCCAAGGCCGACAGGGCAGCAAAGGAGTCGAAGGATGGCACACGAAGATTTCACCCGGCACCACCGCCGACTCGGAAAAACGGCAGCCTGGGCCGTCTTCTTCCTTCTCGTCGCATACACGGTTACGCTGACCCTCGGACTCCTCTCGCTCCAGTCGCCGGCGGACCCGATCGGCGATCCGTACTTCTCTCTGCTGGAACTGCTCATCATCGCGATGGCGCCGCTGATGGTCATCGTCATGGTTGCGGTCCACGCCTACGCCTCCCCGGGGGCCAGGGCGTACAGCCTTCCGGCGCTTGCCTTCATGGTCATGATGGCAGGGATAACCGCCGGCGTCCACTTCGTCATCCTCACGGTCAGCCGCCAGATCGCGTCCGCGGGACTCCCGTGGGCACCGTACTTTTTCTCCTTCGAGTGGCCGTCTGTCGTGTATGCCCTCGACATCCTCGCGTGGGATGTTTTCTTTGCCCTCTCGATGCTCTTTGCCGCACCAGTGTTCTGGACCGGCCGGCTGGAGAAGACGGTTAGGGTCCTCATGATCGCCGGCGGCGTACTGAGTCTCGCGGGGCTCATCGGCGTGCCGCTTGCCGACATGAGTATCCGGAATATCGGCATCCTGGGCTACGTCGGGGTCAGTCTGGTGGTGTTCCCCCTGCTCGCGGTCGTCTTCGGGCGTGCCCGGCAGGCACCGGAAGAGACCGGCTGAGGTCCGGTCACAGGCAGGGAGTCTGCGGCTATACAGTCCGCACGGCAGGGTTGTCGAGCCCGAGTCTGTGACGAACACCTTCACGGAGACGCCCCACCGGATTGAAAAGACCGCGTGTAGGGAACAGACCTGCCGCCACCGGGAGGTAAAGGTATTATCAGGAAGAGCGGATCCAACCGCACCCATTGCCTGAGTTAACTCTCGGGGCAAGGAGATGCCTATGGATACAGTCAGGTCGAACGATGGAACGCCCATCGTCTATGAGCGAAACGGGACCGGGCCGGCCCTGGTCCTGGTGCATGGGACAACAGCGGACCACACCCGCTGGCAGCCCGTCCTCCCCATGCTGCAACAACAATTCACCGTGTATGCCGTCGACCGGCGCGGCCGCGGCCAGAGCGGCGACTCGACAGCCTACTCTCTCGAACGTGAGTATGACGATATCGCGGCTGTCGTGAGTTCCATCCCCGAGCCGGTGAACCTCCTGGGCCACTCGTACGGAGCACTGATATGTCTGGAAGCGGCGCTCCGTGTCACGAACCTCAACAGGCTCGTTCTGTACGAGCCCTCGATACCGGTGGGAATGCCGATCTATCCGCCCGGTGCACGGGCCAAAATCCAGGCGCTCCTTGATGCAGGGGACCGGGAGGGGGTTCTGCTCGCATTTTATCGCGACGTCGTCGAGATCCCGGAGCATCAGATCGCTGTGCTGCGAAAGGAGCCTGCCTGGGCGGCTCGGGTGGCAGCGGCGCGCACCATACCGCGGGAATTTTCAGATGAGGGCTACATCTTCGAGCCCTCGCGCTTTAAGAATCTGGATGTCCCTATCCTGCTCCTGCAGGGCGAGAACAGTCCCGATTATCTCAAGGCAGCCACGGAGGCGGTGCACGCGGCGTTGCCGAACAGCAGGATTGTCGTCATGCCCGGACAGCAACACATTGCGATAAGCACGGCACCGGAACTGTTTGCGCGGCTGGTCATCGAATTCCTGCTGAGCCCGGCCGAATCGGTGCGGGTGAGGATGATTGGCGGACAAAGAGGGTAGCACCGGGAGGGGTGCGGGCCGCAGGGATTATACTTATGTGCATGCAGGATATCCCTCATGCCTCCCCCTGATTCAGATAAGGGGGGCGGAACGGAGGATGTATGGAGACAGTGGCTGTAGATGGTGTCGCGCTTGAGTATGATGTATCAGGGAGCGGTGAGCCCGCGATCTTTATTCACGGTGCTCTCATCGCAGACTCGTTCAAACCACTGATGTTCGAACCGGCTCTCACCCGGCACTACAGGCTCATCCTGTACCACCGGCGGGGCTACGCGGGCAGCAGCCACAGCGGTGGTCCAGCGGGTATCGTCCGGCAGGCCGCCGACTGCCGGGCACTGCTCCGCCATCTCGGCGTCGAGCGGGCGCATATCGTGGGACACTCCTCAGGTGCCTGTATCGCCATGCAGTTTGCACTCGACGCCCCGGACGTCGTCCGGTCGCTGGCCCTGCTGGAACCGGCCCTCATCGTCGGGTCCAGCGGCCCGGCCTACCGGGACAGTCTGTTGCGAGGCCGGGAGCGGTATAGGAAGGAGCCTCCGGAGCAGCTCGTGGACGAGTTTCTTCAGGCGCGCTTTGGAGCCGGGTATCGCGCTTCGCTCGACCGGATGGTGCCGGGAGTGTTTGAGCAGGCCGTTGCCGATGCCGGGACCTCGTTCGAGCTGGAAGTACCGGCACTGCTGGAATGGAGGTTCGGCGAGGCTGAGGCGAAGCGTATCACACAGCCGGTTCTCGCCGTCATCGGCAGCGGAAGCACCGAGCTCGGGGCACGTTTTGGGGAGACGCACCGGCTGCTCCTCGAGTGGTTCCCGGATGTCCGGGGTTTCGTTCTTCCGGGGGCTGCGCACGGGATGCAGATGCAGAACGCCCGCGGCATGGCCTGGGCGCTCGCGGACTTCTGGGCACGCCACCCGCTCCGGAGCGAAGAACCCCTCACCCGGTCTCGAAACTCGTGACGCCGTAGCACTGATCAAGCGGGAGGTCAGGGATCTCCTTTGAGTACATCCGTGCCGTGCCGAAGACCGGGACCATCCCGTGCCGCTCTGCGAGCAGAACACCGGCGGCGTTCGGCTCCGGCACATCGAGGAAGAGCGGCTGACCGGGCACCGCCGCCGCGAGGCCGCAGTAGATCCGCCCGGCAGTCTCCGGGGTGTCGGCAAAGAGCGGGCCGATCTTAGCGCCCCGGCGGCACGGCCGCACCTGCCCGTAGCCGCGGACCTCCCCGTTATCGAGGACGGCCAGCGCCGTCGCGCCGGGCTGCGCCAGCCATCGGCGGAGGAACCCCGGCCGTTCTGCCGGGAAATGGCGTGCGTCGTAGCGGACGAGGGCGTCGAAGGGAACGCCGCGAACGTCCGTGAGGCCCGGAGGGCGGGTGCCCCCGCCGAGACCCTCATACCGGATGTTCCGGTGCGAGAAGAGGAACCCGTGGGCGGCATAACGGTCCTGCATCTCAAAGACCCCGTCGATCCCGAAGTTGTAGGGCCCGGCGAGCCGGTCGATGCGCTCCATAATCGCAAGGCCGATGCCCTGCCCCCGGTATTCGGGGTCCAGGATGTAAAACCCGCCGAAGGCAAACCCGCCCGGGTAGACCATGATCGAGAATGACCCGACCAGGCGGCCATCGAGGAGCACCGCAAAGAACGTCTTTGGGTCGACCGCGTAGTAGCATTCCCCGTCGGAGAGACCGGGATTCCAGCCCTCCCGTTCCGCCCAGTCGACCGCAATCCCGACTTCGGTCTTCGTCATCGGCCGAATCGTGATCTCACCTGATGCAGCCATAGTACTATGCGTACATCCCGGCAAGGGATGAAGGTTTTGAACCGATTCCGCTCCGGCGGTGACCGGATCCCGGCATATCGCTCACAGGATGCCTCTCACGGTCCCCTGCAACAACGTTCCTCCCTGGACTGTTCGAATCGGATTAATCCCGGAGGAGAGCCAACAAGATACAGGAACGGAAGAGGGCATGAGCAAGACAATTATTACCGTCGTCGGAAAGGATACTGTCGGCATCATCGCGAAGGTCTGCACGTATCTTGCCGATAACCAGGTCAACGTCGAGGATATCTCGCAGACGATCGTGCAGGGATACTTCAATATGATGATGATCGTCGATACCAGCGGATCAACAAAACCGTATGCCGAGATGGTGACCGAACTTGACGACCTCGGCGACGCGATCGGGGTTCGGATCCGGTGCCAGCGGGAAGACATCTTTACGAAGATGCACCGTATCTGAGGGGTTCCATGATCAATATTCTCGAGGTAAACGAGACGAACAAGATGATCGAGCAGGAGAAGCTCGATGTCCGGACCATCACGCTCGGCATCAGCCTTCTTGACTGCTGCGACGCCGATCTCGATGCCTTAAACCGGAATATCTACGACAAGATCACCCGGCTCGCAAAAGACCTCGTCTCGACCGGGAGAGAGATCGAACTCGAGTACGGGATCCCGATCGTCAACAAGAGAATATCCGTAACCCCCATCGCGCTCGTCGGCGGGCGGGCCTGCAGGTCCCCGGAGGATTTTGTCGAGGTTGCAAAGACGCTTGATAAGGCCGCACGGGACATGGGGGTCAACTTCATCGGGGGATACTCGGCGATCGTCTCAAAGGGCATGACCCCGAACGAGGAAGCGCTCATCCGTTCAATCCCGGCAGCCCTCGCCGCGACCGAGAGGGTCTGCAGCTCGGTGAACATCGGCTCGACGAAGACCGGGATCAACATGGACGCCGTAAAACTGATGGGAGAGATTGTACGGGAGACAGCCGAGGCGACGAAGGAGAATAACTCCCTTGGCTGTGCGAAACTGGTCGTCCTCTGCAACGCCCCCGACGACAACCCGTTCATGGCAGGGGCGTTTCACGGCGTCTCCGAGGCCGATGCGGTCATCAACGTCGGCGTCAGCGGGCCGGGCGTCATCAAGCACGCGCTCGAGGGCGTCCGGGGCGAGAACTTCGAGGTTCTCTGCGAGACGGTCAAGAAGACGGCCTTCAAGGTCACCCGTGCCGGGCAGCTCGTCGCCCAGGAGGCCTCGGAGAGGCTCGGGATCCCGTTCGGGATCGTGGACCTCTCTCTCGCCCCCACACCCTCCGTCGGAGACAGTGTCGCCGGGATCCTCGAGGCGATGGGGCTCGAATCGGTCGGTGCACCGGGGACGACGGCCGCTCTTGCCCTCTTAAACGACCAGGTGAAGAAGGGCGGGATCATGGCGAGCTCGTTTGTCGGCGGGCTCTCGGGGGCGTTCATCCCGGTCAGCGAGGACCAGGGGATGATCGACGCGGTGAACCGCGGCGCCCTCACCATCGAGAAGCTCGAGGCGATGACCTGCGTCTGCTCGGTCGGCCTCGATATGATCGCGATCCCGGGCGACACGCCCGCCTCGACGATATCGGGTATCATCGCGGACGAGGCGGCAATCGGGATGATCAACAACAAGACGACCGCTGTCCGGCTGATCCCGGTGATCGGAAAGGATGTCGGCGAGACTGTCGAGTTCGGCGGCCTTTTAGGCCACGCGCCGGTCCAGGAGGTGAACAGGTTTTGCTGCGCCGACTTCATCAACCGCGGCGGGCGGATTCCCGCACCGGTTCATAGTTTCAAGAACTGATCGGCGGGGAGATCCGGTCCCCTTTTTCTGAGTCCCGGGGCGGACTGATAGGCTTATTACGGCCGCCGGAAAGAGATCACCGTATATGGTCGCACCTGCAGATTCGGCCCGGTTCTTCGCCGCCGACGCCTTCGCCCGGCACAACGGAATGGAGTGCGTTGAGGTCGCACCCGGCAGAGCGGTGGTGAAGATGGAAGTCCGGGATTATCACTTAAACAGCCACGGGACCGTCCACGGGGGAGCGCTCTTCACCCTCGCCGATACGGCCTTCGCGCTCGCATCGAACTCCCACGGGATCCCGGCGGCGGCGATAAACGCCCAGATCTCCTACCTCACGGCCGCAACGTCCGGCCCCCTCTATGCCGAGGCAGAGGAGTACGCCGCGAAGCTGAAACTGGCCTCCTACACCGTCAGGATAACGACGACGCGGAGAAGATCGCCATCTTCCAGGGGATGGTCTACCGCAAGACGCCCCGGCGCGGCTGACGGGCGGAGAAATCACGATGAACAGCGAGATCTTCGATAGAATGGCCCCGGAGGAGCTCCGGGAATACCTCGCGTTCCTCCTCTGGCATTACCGGGTGGTGGACGCGTTCTGGTTCATCAATATCGCCGGGGAATTCGGCCAACCGGCCGCGGAGGCGGTCAACGAACGCGTCTGGGGCCGCGTCGCCCCGATGGCAGCAAAAGACCTGGTCGCCAGGTTCGGTATCCGGGAAAAGGGACTGAAGGGTTTCGTAAAAGCGCTGAAACTCTTCCCCTGGGCGATCATCGTGAACTACGATATCGAGGAGAAGGACGACGAGGTCATCATTACCGTCCCCTCGTGCCCGAGCCAGGAAGCCCGGCTGCGGCGCGGCCTCGGCGAATACGTCTGCCGCGAGATGCACCGGGCGGAATTCACGGGGTTCGCACGGCAGATCGACGAGCGGATCTGCGTCGAGTGCCTCTTCGCTCCCCCCGACCCGCATCCCGCGGATACCTTCTGCAGGTGGCGGTTTTACCTGAAGGAGGAGGGGCGAAGCCCCGGTTCGTGACGCAAAAGAGCAGACATATCAATTCCAGGACTGCATCTTGATTTATGAGAATCGAGAGCATCGTATGTGCGGGCATCCTCATCCTCGCCGTGCTGATCTGCGGGTGCACGACCACCAACGCTCAGAACACTGTTGCCGTTGCCACCCCCGAGATCCCCAACCTCGTCGTCCCCAACCTCATCGGGAACTGGACCGGCACGATGAAAGGCTACGACTACGGAGAGGGATTCAACGACTACGCCGGCTACACCATGACCCTCGCGGTCATCGAGCAGCAGGACCGGGTCTTCTCGGGAGAGGTCTCCTTCACGGCCCCGAACGGCACCCCGGTCTGGGGCGTCACCCCCTGTGCCGGCGTGATCGGCCGCGACGGCAAGGAGATCACCATCATCGAGAACGAGGGAGGGTATTCTTCCGGCTCACTGGTCGCTCCCGGCGAGATGGAGATCATCTACGCGGACGGGAGAGACTCCTTCAGCATCGCGATCGACTCGCTGAAGAAGAACTGAGCGGGGCAACCCGCTCCTTTTTTACCGCCGGGCCATGAAGGTGGTGCACGCCCCTTCCTCAACCAGGATCCAAGGGTTCATATCCACCCCGCCGTATCATGAGCCCCATGGTCCGGGAATACCCCCGCCCCCGTCTCGTCGTCAGCCGCTGCATCGAGTTCGACCCGTGCCGCTACGACGGCTCAAAGATTCCCTCCCCCACGGTGGCACGCCTGCGGGAGTATGCCGACTGCATCCCGGTCTGCCCGGAGGTCGAGATCGGGCTCGGGATCCCGCGGGCGACCGTCAGGATCGTCAGGATAGACGGTGCCGATCACCTCATGCAGCCGGCCACCGGGCGGGACGTTACGGAGGAGATGTCCGCTTTTGCAGCCGGGTATCTCGACTCCCTGCCCCAGATCGACGGGTTTATCCTGAAATCCTTTGTCGGAGAGGCGGTTACGTATGCCCGAACAGAGGGAACGGATGAGGCGTTACGGGAGTTCAACGACCGGAACGGCACGTTCGTCCGCGACAGCCTCTACATCTACGCCTTCGATTACAACGGAACGACCCTGGCGCTCCCCCATCAGCCTCAGTTGATCGGGACCGATCTCTCGGGGCTTCAGGACCCCTTCGGGGTCAACTACACCCGGGTCGAGATCCTCCTCGCGCAGCACGGCGGCGGGTTCGTCTTCTACCACTACCCGAACCCTGCCCACAACATGGCCCTTGAGCCCAAGATGAGTTACGTTGAGAAGGTCGACGATGCCTGGTGGCTCGGCGCGGGGGTCTACCTCTCCGAGGCAACCGGGGCCGATGCCCCCGTTTCCAACTCAAGCTCCGGATAAACCCACCTTTTTTCGCGATAGCGGCGTCGCGTCCGGGAGTCCCCCGCCTGCGGGCCGCATAGCGTACTTATCCCGCCTGGCGGGCACACCTGAACCAGGCCAGCGTCTCTCCCCACAGGAAGACCACGGCCGCGACCGCGATGAGCGAGTAGCCGATGGCCCCGGCGGCGACCATAGATGTAAAGAGGTAAAACCCTTGTGTGCTGCTCCCGGCCGCCCATGCCTGAAACCCGGCGCTTGTAACCTCAGGCCCATCCCATCAGGCGGAGCGCCGAGAATGCGAGAAACCCGATCAGCGCGCTGAGCGGCAGCGTGAGGATCCACGCCGTGACGATCCGGCGCGCAACACCCCACTTCACGAACCTCGCCCCTTTGGTGACGCCGACGCCCATGATTGAGGAAGAGATGATGTGCGTCGTGCTCACGGGGATGCCCAGGAGGGAGGCCCCGATGATCGTCGCGGAGCCTGCCGTCTCCGCCGAGAACCCATGGACCGGGCGGAGCCTGGTGATTCCGTATCCCATCGTCTTCACGATCCGCCATCCCCCGAAGAATGTGCCGAGCGCGATCGCCGCGTGTGCGGCGAGGATCACCCAGAGCGGGACCGGCAGGTTGTTCGGGTCGACGCCCGCCCCGAAGTAACCGATAGAGAAGAGGAGCGGGGTGATGATCCCCATCGTCTTCTGTGCATCGTTGGTCCCGTGGCTGAAACTGTACGCCGCCGCCGACAACAGCTGCAGACGCCTGAAACGTTGATCGGCTGTATGCCGCGGGATGCCCCTGGAGAGCCGTATCACCCCGGTCATAAAGAGCAGACCGACGAGGAGCCCGACGATGGGCGAGAGGACCATGAAGAGAACGATGGTCTCGACGGTCGATATCTTGATTGCCGCAATCCCGGCTGCCGCGAGGCCGCTGCCTATCAGGCCGCCGATGAGCGCATGCGATGAGGACGTCGGGAGGCCGAAGTACCACGTGATGATGTTCCAGGCGATCGCCCCGACGAGGCCGGAGAGGATGATGAAGGGAACGACAGAGGTTTCGACGTGATCGAGGTTGATGATCTTGCTGATGGTGCTCGCGACCGCGACGCCGAACCCGAAAGCCGCGATGAAATTGAAGAACGCAGCGAATGCCACGGCGTTTCTCGGGGAGAGGACCTTCGTCGAGATGACGGTCGATATGGAGTTGGCCGAGTCGTGAAAACCGTTTGTGAAATCGAAGATGAGTGCGAGGATGATGATGCCGACGATGAGAAGCAGGGTGAGATCGAGCATGGTACCGGGTGAGTATTGGTAGTTCTGCCAGAGGATAGCATTTCACGACGTAAAGTATAGTCATATATAGAAACTCTATATTTCTGCCAGTCTTTTCAGGCGCCCGGGATAAACTATAGTGAGGATATTCTAATATAGTTACATACCCTAAAGTGTGGTTCTCGCCATACCTCCTATAGATGACACCGCGAACATGCCGCTCGCGGACGGGGATGCCGGGAACCGGCGGCACAACGCACCCCGGGCACGGTGTCGAAGACCGTAAACCTGGTCGCGGGGGACGATCGGCGGCAGGGCTAGCCACCTAACACAACCGTTATCACCGTGATGATGATCCCGACGAACGACGACCCGAACCCGTACAGCACTCTCAAGAAGATGTTCCTGTCAAGCGCCCTCATGTAGCCGATACCAAAGAGCAGGGCAATCCCCGCAAGGTTCGAGACTATCAGGGCCTGGCCGACGTCACCCATGACAGGGAACGGCAGGACGACGATCACGCCGGCCCCCGCGGAGAGGAGGAAGGTGCCGAGGATGATCGTTGCCGCCTCACGCGGAGACATCTTCTTCCGGCTCTCCACGCCGGACAGGAAGCGGGAGAGCCTCTCGTATAACTGGAGCCTGTCACCTTCGGGTATATGCCGGAGGACCGTGTCGTCGAGCTGCTCTCCGATGAGGGAGAGGGCGGACCCCCTCTGCTCCCCGGAACGCGAATATTCGATGATCCGGTTCTCCTGCCGGATGAGGTAACTCCGCTCCCAGATGTAGAACATCCCGTCCGCGATACCCCAGGCGATGCAGCAGAAGAGGGCTGTAGCGACGACTCTCCCGACGATGAGTCCGGAGATCTCCGGATAGCCCCGCAGCACGCTGGTGAAGGTCATGGCGATGATCACACCGTACATGACCTCGGCACCCGTCCAGTACCTCCCGATATAGTCTGCGAGGGGCATACGCGGTCCTTTGCCCGACAGAATACCGTCATCCGATATGAATATACTCCCGGAACCGCACGGAGCGGTGCAGTCCCGGCTCCCGGCACCGCCGCGGGCGAGCGCTTATACCATCACAGGGCGAGGAGCCTGTATGCACCGGATCATCGACTGGAACGAGCTCTGGAAGGCAATCCACGCAAGTTCGCCCGCACGTGTCGAGAAAGACCGCGATCCCGCCGCGGTCTGGAACAAACGCGCCGCCGCTTACCGGCGGGCCACCCACGGCGAGACACGGGCGACGGAGCGGGAACTCGCCGTCCTGGACCTCCGGCCGGAGGATACCGTGCTGGATATGGGTGCGGGGACGGGAAGGCTTGCCGTGCCGATTGCCCGGACCGCCGCCCACGTCACGGCTCTCGATCCCTCGGAAGGGATGCTTGCCATCCTCCGTGAGCAGATGGCCGCTGAGGGGCGGACGAACTACTCCACGGTCACGATGCGCTGGGAAGACACCGTCATCGGCAGGGATATCGAACCGCACGACGTCGCCATCGCGGCATTCTCGCTTGGCTTCTACGACCTTGCCGCCGCCCTCGAAAAACTCGACGCCGCGGCCCTCCGGGCGGTCTACCTCTTCTGGCATGCGGGTGAGTGGCGGAGCCCCGACGAGATGGCGCTGTATAAAGCGGTCTTCGGGGAGGAAGCAGCTGCCGGAAAGGGCTACCCGGACTACATCTACCCCGTCAATATCCTCCATGACGGCGGGATCTACCCGAATACCCGGATCATCCGTGCCGTCTGGGACACGGTCTATGACTCCCCCGAGGATGCCGCCCGGACCTGGGCGGCAATGCACAACCCGGAGATGGAGGACCTCTCGGCGGTCCAGGATTACTTCGCGCGGATGCTCCGCCGGACCGAGGCCGGGCAATACGTCGAGACAGCCGTCCGGCCGACCGCAGCGGTCTGGTGGGAGAAGGAGGAGAGGTAAGAGGACGGTATCCTCGCTTACCGTCCTCACTTGCGAACGAGTTGATTGATGATCGCTTCGGAGATATCGCCGGGGAATATCCTGGCTCACAGGATCGCTCCGCGATATAACCGATCGAGAGGGCAGGGTCGCCCTGTTTCTGGTCTGCGAGAGCGCTGATGTCGCCGGTTATCTCTGTAAGGTCGTTGACCATGGCCATGGTGCGGTCGGCGTCGATGAGCTCGAACGAGATCAATATACCTATTGTCGTTATGGAGTTAACTATATTAAATGTCGAAAACCAATATATTTTTTCGCATCTTCTACCTGTATAATGACAGAAAAGAGTCCATCAGGGAGCCTGAGGAGTCTGATCACGGTTGCCGTTGCCGGCATCGTTGTGGTCGTTCTGATGGCAACAGGATGTCTCGGCGATCAATCGTCCGGTGCCCCGGTATCCCCGTCGCAGCAGATCACGGTGACGGGATCGACAACGGTGCTCCCTATCGCCGAGAAAGCAAGGGAAGCGTTCGAAGCGACACAGACCTCCGCCAGCATCCTGGTGAGCGGAGGGGGCTCGAGCGTCGGGATCAAAGCCGTCGGCGAGGGCACCGCGGACATCGGCATGACCTCGCGGGACCTCAAACCCGAGGAGGTCGCAGGCTACCCCGACCTCGTCAGGCACCACATCGCCGATGATGCGATCCTTCTCATTGTCCATCCGGAGAACACCGTTAACCACCTCACGCTCGATCAGGTCCGGGGCATCTACAACGGCACCTACACGACCTGGGACCAGGTCGGCGGGTCCGCCCGGCCAATCGTTGTCGTGGGGAGAGACAGCGCATCGGGGACACGGGAGTTCTTCTCCGAGTACGTGCTCGCAAAAGAGGACTTCACCAGAATGCAGGAGGAGTTCAACTCGAACGGCGGGATTCAGCAGAAGGTCTCCCGGACCCCCGGCGCGATCGGCTACGTCGGCCTCGGCTACACCGAGGGCGTGAAGGTGCTCTTGCTGGACGTCGACGGGACCGCCGTCGAGCCCACACTCGAGAACATCACGGACGGGACGTACCCGGTCAGCCGGCCGCTCTTCATGCTGACGAACGGAGAGCCTGACGGCCTTATGCGAGAGTATCTCGACTTCATCATGAGCGCGGAAGGGCAGGAGATCGTGGCGAGCGCCGATTACATCCCGGTGCAGAGTTGATCGGGCCAACGCTCTCGATCCCCCGGAATGCTACAACGGCGGCGTGCTGATGGCGAAGAAATGCGGTACACGGGCCCGATTCCAGGACTTTCGGTGGCTGCGAGACCCCGGGGAAGGGGCCTCTTCAGCGATCGATCGACCTTCAGCTGGACCAAACAGGCGGTTTGTCGATCAGGTCACCGGCAAGCTGCTTTTTTTTGTTGCGTTATTCGCGATCGTCACCGTTCTGTTCATCATCGTCTTCCTGCTCCGCGACGGCTACCAGGTATTCTTTGAGGTCGGCATATGGAACTTCCTGGCCGGCCAGGACTGGAACCCGGCCGGCCGGCACCCGGCCTACGGGGTGCTTCCGCTCATCACCGGGACGGTCCTGGTGACGGCGCTCGCGATGGTCATCGCCGTCCCGCTGAGTATCGGGAGCGCCATCTTCATCGCGGAGATCGCCGGCCCCCGTATAAAGACGGTCGTCAAGCCGGCCATCGAGCTCCTGGCCGGCATCCCCTCCGTCGTATACGGGTTCTTCGGCCTGATCCTCCTGACCGACTGGATACGCATCGCCTTCGACCAGCCGTCGGGGTCCAGCTGGCTTGCAGGCTCGATCCTCCTCGCGATCATGGCCATACCGACGATCACGAGCGTCGCCGAGGACGCCATCAGTTCGGTCCCCCGCGAGTTCAGGGAGGGCAGCCTCGCTCTCGGAGCAAACCACTGGCAGACGATCAAGAACGTCATCGTCCCCGGTGCGCTCTCCGGTATCAGCGCGGCGGTCATCCTCGGGATGGGGCGCGCCATCGGCGAGACGATGGCGGTGCTCATGGTCACGGGGAACGCCGCCGTCATCCCGGACC
>NZ_DAOSET010000023.1:0-43339 GCF_035363275.1 Methanoculleus sp.
GTCATTGGTGCTCTGACCTGAGACAAAGCCACTTTAAACAGATACCCCATCACAACATATAATCGGACACGTTATTGCACAGAAACGTGATAATGGAGTTATGATGCCACCCGACAGACCCCTGTATCAACCTCCGCCAAGAATTGAATACCTTAAGGTGAAAAATTACCGTGCCCTCTCTGATCTGGAACTAAAAGACATCCAACCATTTACTGTCTTCCTTGGCCCTAACGGGAGTGGAAAATCAACCATTTTTGATGTCTTTGCATTCCTCTCGGAATGTTTTACCACCGGGCTGCGAAGAGCATGGGATAAGCGGGGCAGATTCAAAGAACTCAGAACAAGGGGATCGGAAGGCGACATCATCATCGAGTTGAAATACCGGGAACGGCCGGGCTCTCCCCTGATAACATATCATCTCGCGATCGGGGAGAGTAAAAAGGGTCCCTACGTTGCAGAAGAGTGGCTTCAATGGCGTCGAAAAACAAACGGAAAGCCATTTAAATTCCTTGATTTCAGGAACGGATCGGGCGAAGTGATCACCGGGGAAATGCCTGATGAGCAGGACGAACGTAAAGAAGAAACGCTTGATTCACCGGAGGTTCTCGCCGTCAATACGCTCGGCCAGTTTGCAAAGCATCCCCGTGTCAGCGCCCTTCGTCGATTTATCACAGGATGGTATCTCTCATATCTGAGTGCAGATGCGACGAGAGGGTTGCCTGAGGCCGGGCCGCAGGAGCATCTCTCTTCAACCGGCGACAACCTGCCAAACGTGATCCAGTATCTCAAGGAACAGCACCCTGGCACCCTCAACGCAATACTGACCACTCTTTCTGAGAGGATTCCCCGCCTCGAAAAGGTCGATTCGGTCCTTCTTGCGGACGGCAGACTCCTCCTTCAGATAAAAGATGCCCCGTTTGAGCAACCGGTACTTGCAAAGTTCGCCTCAGATGGAACAATGAAGATGCTCGCATACCTTACCATGCTGAGCGACCCGGAACCCCCCCTCCTCATTGGCATCGAAGAGCCGGAAAATCAGCTCCATCCCCGCCATCTCGCAGTACTCGCCGAGGAATTCAGAGCTGCATCGACCAGAACGCAGTTGATGGTGACCACCCATTCACCGATCTTCGTGAATGCCCTCGCCCCGGAAGAAGTCTGGATCCTCTATCGGAGTGAGCAGGGATATACGCAGGCTCAAAGGGCATCGGAGTTGAGAGGAGTCAAAGAGTTCGTCGAAGAAGGTGCAAAACTAGGCGATCTCTGGATGGAGGAATATTTCCCTTTTGATGAGCCCGAAGGAGCAGGAAGCAGAGTGAAACGTGCCGATCGCACCATTCAGGCTCGATTGACAGGGTGATCCGGTGCATTTCGAAGTTCTCCTTGAGGAAGAGTCGACACGTGCTGCGATGGACAACTTACTCCCGAAAATGATACGGGATGAGGATTCATTCAACATCCACCCATTTAATGGCAAGAAGGATCTTCTGGGCAAGTTGCCTGGCAGGCTACGAGCATACAAGAAATGGATCCCACGAGATTATCGTATTGTTGTTCTGGTAGACAGAGATCGCGATGACTGCATGGTATTGAAGAGACAGATGGAAACAATCGCAATAGAGGCAGGTCTCTCGACAAAAAGTTCATCGCCAAACGATGATACTTTTCAAGTTCTGAACAGGATAGCGATAGAAGAACTTGAAGCCTGGTTTCTTGGAGACGTAGAGGCCCTTGCCGCTGCATATCCCGGAGTACCCCTGACATTGGGGGCTAAAGAGCGGTACCGGGATCCGGATGCAGTTGTTAATGCCTGGGAGGCGCTTGAGCGAGTACTCCAGCAGGCGGGCTACCCAGGGCCCTTACAAAAAATAAAATCTGCATCCGAAATTTCTAAAGGTATGGTTCCGGACAGAAACAGATCGGCAAGTTTCCAATCATTTTATACCGGGGTACTGGCCTGTATCAGGCAATCTTAAAAGATTGGAAGTAACTGTTCAGGGAATTCGTTGCGCTGTCGTAGGGATGAAAGGTGCCCCCTCGAACCTTCACCAGTTCCTGTAATACCGGGCGGTTGTGCTTCTTGACGGTTGAGATGAATCCTCTGACCCCGACAGAAGCTCCTCGCCTCCTCACCTACCCCCGAAGACGCCCGGATCGTGATTGCGGACGGCATCGCGGACGAACGTGCCGAAGGAGAACTCGCCGGACGGGTCACGGCACCGGAGCCGGAACGAGGAAGAGGCGCATTCGTCCTCTGTTACCCGGCATCAGCAGATCCGATCCGCCGGGCACTTCCCGCGCAGCCCCAAGCGCTCACGGTGCGGGTCTCTATCCCGGGCGCCGGTCAAAGCATTCATCATGATCCGGGTACTTCAACTTCTCATAAAAGGCGGTTCGCATGGCAGGAGAACCCGAAACCTCTGATATTTTCAGGACGCTGACCTGGGGAGATCTGGATGAATGGGCGGGCGCAAAGACGCTCTCCCGCGGTAAACGCTACCAGCGTGAAGGGCGGGTGCGGGATCTTGCATGCCTTCCCTGGGGAGACCTGATCGCATGGGTGGCCGGCACCGAGAGGTATGCAACCACCGTCTCCACGGACGGTGAATCCATCGAATCCAGGTGCACCTGCCCCGTGGGGGATTCATGCAAGCATGCCGTCGCCGTCGTGCTGGAATACCTCGAATCGGTGAAGATCGGTCTTCCCATCCCGGCCGCGACCGAAGACGACCCGAGGCTGCGGCTGCTCGATCCGGATTTCACGGAGCATACTGCCCCATCACCGGAATCATCCCTGCGCCCCTCTCTCGAAGAGATGACAAAAGAAGACCTGATCGACCTCCTCGAGACCCTGGCCCGGTACGACCCTCACATAAGAAGAGCAATCGACGATCGGCGTAGCATTGCAGCGACAGGTGCCGGCCTGCTTGTCGATGCGCTGCTCTCCGAGATCGATGCTGCCGCCGATGAATGGTCGCGGGACGAGTACCGGGACGGCGGCATCCCCGACTACTCCCGCGTGCAGGAGAAGATGGAGATCCTCTTCTCGATGGGGTATGCCGACGAGGTCGTCCTGGCCGGAGAAGTTCTCCTGCAAAAAGGGCCTGGAGCGGTCGAGATGGTCGATGACGAAGGCGAGACCATCGATCAGATCGCGTCGTGCATGGATGTGGTCTTCTCCGCCCTCGCCGTCTCGCCGCGGCCCGCCCACGAGAAGATACTCTACGCGATCGAGGCCGAACTTGAGGACGGGTACGGCCTCTGCACGGGAGCAGGGAGAGTGCTCGCAGGAGACTTCCCGGAAGAGGAGTGGAGTATCGCGGCAGACCGGCTTCTGGAGCGGCTGGAAGATATCGCCCCCGTACAGGAAGACAGTGGATTTACCCCACGATACCGGCGAAATCGTCTCGTAACCATGATCGTGACGGCGCTCGATAAGGCGGGCCGGCAGGACGAAGCGACACGCCTTCGGATAGTGGAGACCGGCAGGACGGATACCTATCCGGACCTCGCTGCACGCCTGCTCCGCGAGGGGCAGCGCGATGAGGCGCTGCAATGGATCTACCGGGGCATCCGGGAGACGGAGGAGATGGCTCCCGGCATTGCCGACGAACTCCGGACCATCCTGCGCGAGATATGGGAGAGAGAGGGGAACCGGCCTGCCGTAGCCGCAGTCCGCGCTGAAGCGTTCTTCTATGAACCGACGTACCCGGCTTTCAGGGACCTGATGGAGGCGGCGCGCCGTGCCGGGGTCCGGGACAAGGTCAGGGATGCTGCGATGCGCTATCTGATCGGCGGGGAAAGGCCCCCGGCAGGAAGCGGCGTAATCCCCGGGGTGCTTCCCGACACGGGCGTGGGGGTCCGGGCGCCGCGAAGAGAGAGCACCGCTCCGGTCGCCGACACGCTTATCGAGATCGCGATTGCAGAGGAGAGATCGGACGAGATCCTCCACTGGTACGACCGATGGAAAGAAGACAGGATTGACCACTACCGGAGGCAGGACCGTGTCGCGGATGCGGTCGTCGATGCGTATCCGGAGCGAGCGAACGCCATCTGGAGGGAGAAGGCGGAGAGGCTCATCGCCGAAGCCCGCCCGCGGTCGTACGAAGAGTCCCTGCGGTACCTGAGAAGACTGCGGTCACACATGGAGACCCCGGAGTGGGAGGAGTATCTCGGGGAACTGCGGCATAAGCACGCGAGAAAAAGGCGGTTCCTTGAGGTGCTCGATCACGTGGAGGACCGGCGGATCGTTGAGGAGATCTGATTGACTATACGTTAGAGAGACAGGTGTCGTGGTGTCCTCGTAGCGGCGATGTCGAGGGCTGAAACGGATGAGTATTCGAGTGGGGTATGGGGCGGAGCCCACGCCGATATGACCTCTGCAGAAGTCTTGTATCCCGGTAACCCCTCCGCCATCCGCCCGGGATCAATGGCGGATGCGCCGGAAACGGCAGGTAAGCCATCAGGCAGGGCAGGTAAACCCCCCCGTCACCCCGGCGTGCATCCCATCTCCGGCGGCGCCGATCTGTCCGGGGCATCGTCTTCCGGCCCCCAGACCCTCCCCTCGTCCACCAGGTCCGTATAGTCATCGAACCAGTAGGCCTCCGGGTTGCTCTTATAGACCATGAACCGGCCGAGGTCCTCCGGGTCTGCCGCCTGGTTGTACTTGAAGAACGTGAACCCGTCCGTCCGGCCCACGACCTCGATCTTCCCCGTCGCGTGGGAGATCACGAACCTTGCCCGCTTCGCAAGCCCCGAACACCTCGTCCGGGCCTGCTCGAAGATCCGGTAGGACTCCTCCACCGGCACCGCAAACGTCCGGTTGCCGGTCGCCGGACGGCACTGGAAGACATAGTAGGGGTTCGCTCCGATGAACGAGAGTTTATCGAAAAGCGCCGCAAGCACCTCCGGATCGTCGTTGATTCCCCGGATCAGCGGGGTCTGGTTCATCACGACCGCTCCCGCCTCCTGCAGGAGCGCGACCGCCCGGCACGCCACATCGGTCAGCTCCCGCGGATGGTTGAACTGCGTCATGATGTAGATCCGCTTTTCGTCCGTGCTATAGCGCCGGATCGTATCGAGAAGCGCCGGATCGTCGACGATCCGGTACGGGTCGTAGGCAGGCACCTTCGTCCCGATCCGGATGATCTCGATATGGTCGATCTCCCGGATCCGGCCGATGATATCCTCCAGCCGGCCGGTCTCCAGGAGCAGCGGGTCGCCCCCGGTGAGCAGGGCGTTCGTGATCTCCGGGTGGTCCCGGATGTAGAGGAGCCCCTCGGAGATGTCCTTCTTCACCTCCCGGGCATCCCCGATGAAGAGGCGCTTGCGGAAACAGTAGCGGCAGAGACCCCCGCAGACGTCGCTCACGAGCAACAGAGCCGTTTCACGATATTTATGCTGCAACCCCGGCGCCCGGGTATACCGGTGTTCTGAGGACGGATCGGAGTACCCCCAGGATTCAAGCTCCCCAATAGAAGGAATGATCAGCCGCCGGATGGGGTCCTTCGTGTCCTCCCAGTCGATCAGCGAGAGATAGTAATCGTTCGCGCGGAACGCAAAGAGATCTGTTATCGGCGCGAGGCAGGCACGATCCTCTGCGCTGATGCCGGGAACCTCGTCAAGGGATGATAGATACGTCGTTCTCATAGATATACCTCCGAATCGACACTCGCCGCTGCGTACAGGCAGGCCGGCAGTCGGGGACCGGGTGCATGAGAGCGGAGATCGAGAAACCCGATCCGCGCAACGACTCATGAAAGGTTCATGCTCTCATACAGGAAACCGTCGCCCCGGCATGCGCTATCGAGTGTCGGGTTACGTTTTGTAGCTCAAAAAGGGGGGTGAGAATATTTAAGTTTTAGGTCGAGAGAGGGAGAGAGAATTCGCCGGGTTCCCGTCCGAACGAGGGTCACTTCTTCTTCCTGGCCATGGAGAGGATATCAACCCGGTATCTTCCCTCCTTCTCCAGCCCGACGACCACCTCGTCGGACCGGGCCAGTTTATCGATATTTAGTTCGTACGAACCGGGACCGAGGATGCGGATACTCTCGATCCGCTCAAAGACCTCGATCTCCTCTTTTTGTCGATCCCGCTGGACCTCAAGCACATCCTCTCCGGTCTCCCGGGCGATATCGTCGATGGTCTTCTCCTTCAGCACGTCGTCGTGCCGTTCGGCCTCACGGATGTAGAGAAACTTCTTCCCGCCGCAACTCGGGCATCCCTTCAGTATCTTCGTCGAACCGTCCTCGAACTCCCGGCCGCATTGCGTACACTTGTGAGGCATCTATATCACCCGTACTATCCGTTACCTTGAGGAAGAGACCCACGCACTGATGAGATCCTTCTCCTTCTTGAGCGTCTTGAGCTGGTTTGCAGGCCCGATCACGGTCAGCCGTGTCTCAGAGCGCTTGCCCCCGAAGAGTCTCCCGAAAAGGCCGTTCGGAGCATCCCTGACCGGGTAGGTCTCCATCTCGATCCCGGAAAACCCGTCCGGCGCGATCTCGCGCATCGTGATCTCGATGAGCTTGCTCTGCTCATCCGGCGCGAGACCCTTCTCCAGGACAACGATGTTCCCTTCCATGACATCATCGAGGATCAGGCGGATCTTCTCCATTGCCGTGAGTCGATCGAGGCGCTCCGCCGAAATAAGGTCTATCTGTACACCCTGTATCATCTCCATCACCCGAAATACGACGCCATCTTTTCGTACAACTCATCCATGTTGTTCCCCTCAAGACCGGATATAGAGATCACAGGATGCTGGGGAAACGCACTCTTGATCCGCGCCGGGGAGGCGTCAGGGAGATCATTCTTGTTCGCGACGATCAGGATCGGGAGTTTCCGGCTCTCGATGATCCCGACAAGCATGATGTTCACCTGCTGGAACGGGTCCTGCGTGGCATCAAGCATGTAGATGACGCCGTCGATATCCTCGCGGAGCCAGTGCATCGCTTCGGCAACGCCCTCGGTCGCCTCCCGCGCCCGCTTGATCGCCTCCTCCTTATTGATCCCATACTCGACGAACTCGTTATAGTCGATCTTGGTCGTCACACCCGGCGTGTCGACGATATCGATGGTGATCGAATGGCCGTCCTGGCTTGTGATGGTGATATCCTCCTTGCGCCGTACACGGCGGGTCTCATGGGGCACCTCACTGACCGGCCCGACCGCGTCGCCGACCCAGTCTCGCACGACCCTGTTTGCAAGCGTCGTCTTGCCGGCATTGGGAGGCCCGTAGATCCCGATGCGGGAAGCTCGCTTCTTAAAGAGCGTCTTCAAGAACCGCGAGATCTTCTGTTTTGTACGAACTAAGAACGTCATTAATCTCCCTCAAGTAGGCCGATTTGCCTATACTTAGGTGTGTTATGGAACTCCCAAATAAATATAATTATATGTTCCGTGCAGCGCATTCTCCTCATTCTGAAGGAAAAAAGCAATCAGGGAGCGTGAGAATTCTTTTATACTGTCAAAACCTAGATACAGTTGCACCCGAAGAATCAGCCCATATAGCGACCAGATCAGGAGAATCCCATGATGAATAATAACGATACCATCCGCTTCGAGACACGCATACCGGTCAGGGAGGTCATGCAGAGCCATCCGACGACCATCGATGTGGAGGAGACAGTCGCCCGAGCGGCGCAGACCATGTGCCGGGATGGAGTCGGCAGTTGCATCGTGCTACAGAATAACCTGCCCACCGGGATCGTCACGGAGGAGGACATCAACTGTAAGGTCGTAGCAAAAGACTTAAAACCGGGCAAGATTCATGTCAGCGAGATCATGAGTACCCCGCTGATCACGATCGGTGCAGAGAAACTGGTTGGCGATGCGGCGGCAATGATGGTGAAGCACCGCGTTCGCAGGCTTCCCGTCGTTGAGAATCAGACGGTGGTCGGGATCGTGACGGTCAGGGATATCCTCACCATCGCGACTGAGGTGAACGAACTGCTGGCGGACCTCATCGAGATCAACCGCGAAGAAGAGTACGCTATGGGTGTCTGCGACCGGTGCGGGAATATGTCCGACGACTTATCAAGGGTCGACAACCTTATGCTCTGTCCCGTCTGTCGGGAGGAGGAACAGTTGCTATGAAAGTGGCCTCAAACTTGATGCGGGATATTCCCACCCTGCGCTATGACGACTACGTCACGAAAGCACGAAGCGTCCTGCGGGAAGACATCTTTCGCGAACTCTACGTCGTGGATGAGCGAGATCGGCTGATGGGTTACCTCGACATATCCGACGTCCTATTAGTGATGGACACCAAATCAAACATCACCGTCAAGGGCTTTATCAAGGAGGCCGCCCAGGTCGCCCCGGATACGCCCCTTGCAGAGGTCGCCTTCGCCATCATGACGGCTCATACAAACAGTGCCGCAATCGTCGACGAAAGTGATGCGCTCCAGGGGGGAGTGCTCTTCTCCGAACTCTTCCCGGTCCTGATCTCCCGCAACGAACCACGCGGCAGGGTCGAGGACGTCATGTCGCGCCAACCCGTCACCTGCTCCCCGGAGGACCCCATACACCGCATTTATAACCTGATCGTCACAAGCGGCTTTATCGCGTTTCCGGTGGTGCAGAAGAACGAAGTCATCGGCATCATCTCCCGCCGGGACCTCCTGCGCGCCGGAAACGTCCGCACATCGGTGAAGAACCAGGCCGACACCACCGTGGATCGGGTGATGACGACCCCCGTCATCACGGTCGCGCCCGACGACCCGGTTGCGACGGCGAGCCGACTGATGGTCGACCACGATATCAGTATCCTCCCGGTCATCGATGAGAGAAAGAGGCTCGCCGGCGTCATCGACCGCCACGACGTCCTGACCTGTCTCCCCCGGTGAAGGCATTCCCGATTATCTCAACCCCAAAGGAGTGATACCATGCAATCGAACTCGAATAACTCAGAGAAGAAGCCAGGTGACCGGCTCCTCAAGATGCCGGGCAAACACGACCGCGGACCCGTCGACTTCAAGACACGGATCGCCGATCACGAAGGCGAGATCATGGCGATCGCCACGCGATCCGTCGTCACGGCCCAGCGGACCACCACGATCATCCAGGCAGTCGAGATCATGACCCGGGAGGGGTTCCGGAGGCTGCCGATCGTCGACGCGGGGACGCACCATCTCAGAGGGATCGTGACCGTCAGCGACATCATCGACTTCATGGGCGGCGGCGACAAGTCGAACCTCGTGCAGGTGAAACACGGGGGGAACTTTCTTGCCGCAATCAACGAAGGTCTCCGCGAGATCATGACCCCGCACCTGGTCACCATGCCCATCACCGGGAGCATCGCCGATGCGGTCGATATCATCGTCAACAAAAACGTCGGCGGGATCCCCATTACCGACGCTGACGGAGAACTGAAGGGAATCGTGACCGAGCGTGACGTGATGAAGGTGCTCACCACCGAGCACTCGAGCCGCAGGGTAGAGGATGTCATGAAGGCGTCGGTGCGCGTCACCAGCCCCGACACCCCGATCGGCAGCGTCTGCAGGGAGATGGTGAAGTGCAGGTTCAGACGGCTTCCGGTCGTCGTGGACGACGTTCTCTGCGGTATCGTTACCGCAACCGATATCATGAATTACCTCGGGAAGGGAAAGGCCTTCGAGCGGCTGACAACCGGGGATTCCGCTGAGGTGATGGGAGCACCGGTCCGGTCGCTCCTCTCCGGGGAACTCCACACCACCACGCCGGACCGGAACATCCACAATATCGCCATCGAGATGATCCAGCGTCGTGTCGGGGCGTTCCCCGTCATAGAGGACTCGCACCTCGTCGGACTCGTGACGGAATACGACCTTGTAAAGGCATTTGCAGAGGAGTGAAGAAGAATGCGTGCCGTTGATGTGATGTCTGCCCCGGTGTACGTCGTTGCACCGGCCGACAACGTCGCCTATGCGCGAAACCAGATGCTCAAACACCGTGTGTCGAGGCTCCCCGTCATGGAAGGGGATGAACTCCGCGGTATCCTCACCAAGAAGGATATCGCCTACCGGCTCAGGCAGACGGAACCGATGTGGCGGCGGCGCCCGATCGACCGGATCCCGGTCAGCGTCCTGATGGCACAGAACCCTATCGTGGTCACGCCGGAGACCAGTATTCGCAACATTGCAGCCACAATGCTTGATAAGGACATATCAGGGCTGCCCGTCGTCGACAACGGCAGGGTGACCGGTATCGTCACCAAACTGGATGTTATGCGTTCAACCCATGTGCGCGGGCTCCCTGCCCGGGTCGGCGATCTTATGGAGGATGCGGTCACGGTCAACCGGTATCATTCACTCGACCATGTCATCGACACGATAAAGGGGAAAAACGATAAACTTATTGTCGTTAACGACAATGGAAGCCTTGCAGGAATCATTACGGAGAGTAACCTCGCATTTTATGAGTATCTGGACGACCGGATGAACCTGCCCAGCAAAGACGTCACGCGCCTCCGGAGAGATGAGCCCGGAGGGCAGAAACGCTTCAGATACGTCGTCGAGGTATCAGCAGTCGCAGAAGACATCATGAGCCGTCCGGTCATCATCATCCCCCCCGATGCGTCTATCCAGGATGCCGTCGGGCTGATGCTGGAGAACCAGATCAACAGTCTCGTTGTCACGGAGGACGGTGATCTCCGGGGCGTGCTCAAGAGAGATGATATCATTAAGGAAGTGGCAAAATGAGCGAGAAATATCAGATTCTTGTCAAAGACGTGATGACAAAACCGGTCACCATCGCAAAGTCCGCCTTTGTCAGCGAAGCGCTCGAGAAGATGCTCGATGAGGGCGTCGATCCGCTCATCGTGACCAACAACGGCACGGTCATCGGCACTACGTCTCGGGCGGCAATCGCCGAGACGCTCGGGAGCAAGAAGACTCAGGCGCTGAAAGCCACATCCATTCATGTCGCGAACACAGTCGAGGAGAACTTCACCTCCGCGTACCCGGACCAGAGCCTCGATATTCTGGTGCCGTTGCTCCAGCACTACAAACTCGTCGTCGTGCTCGATGCCGAGCACCGCCTCATCGGACAGGTGACGGCAGGCGACCTCCTGAAGGTGCTCCGGCCGGCTGGGGCCCTCACGGACGTCGTGGAAACGGCAAACACCATCCAGGTCGAGGAGCGGGCCGTCCACCTCCGGCGGCGGATGCTGGACGGCAAGATCAACCGGTTCATCGTCGAAGAGGGCGATCAGGTCATCGGTATCGTCACGGAGACCGATGTCGCAAAAGCGCTCTACGCCTTCAAGGATATGGTGGAAGATACCCGCCAGGAGTATCGGATCCGGAACCTCCTCGTGCGTGACATCATGAGCACACCCTTGATCTCGATGGATGTGAATACGGACATCTCCGACGTCATCGACCTGATGCTCAAGAAGAATATCAGTTCCGTCCCGGTAATGCAGAACGGCAAGATAACAGGCGTCGTTACCAGAAACGCGCTTGTCCAGGCCCTATAAGGGTCCTGGCATCACCTTTTTGGAACAGGGGCCCGTCCCGGACCTGAACGGGTACCGGGACCGCCTCAGGCCAGCGCTTCGTGACGCTGCTGGCAGCGTGCCTGCAATTCATCCCACTCGTCCGGGTGCTCCTCCGCCCACGCCAGGATCACATGGACGAGCCGCTCCCGCGATTCGGGATCTCCCCGGTAGTTCACCAGGACACAATCAACCACCGCTTCAAGCTGTTCTTCTGGGTTCCCATGCTTCGCCGTCATGTTCTATGCCTCCCGTGATATGACCCGGGTGCGCTCACACGGAGTGAAGATCCGACACCATATAATCCTGATCCTCCCCGCCAACAGCTCCCGGCAATCTCGCGGTTGCGCGAAACGAGGCACTATGGCCCCGCTCACGGACCACAGACAGGGCCCCGCAGAGGCTGCCACCGCAGGAGTTATCCGTGCCCCGGACAGAAAGGTACCGGAACAATCCATGAGACTCGGCGTACTCTTCTCCGGCGGGAAAGACTCCCTCTTCGCCTGCTGGAAGGCGATGCAGCAAGAGGAGGTAGCCTGCCTGATCACGGTCGTCTCAAGGAACCCGGAGAGTTACATGTTCCACACCCCGAACATCCGCCTCGCCGCACTGCAGGCTGAGGCGGCGGGGCTCCCGCTCGTGGAGGTGGAGACGGCAGGAGAGAAGGAGACGGAGCTCCTGGACCTGAAGCAGGCCCTCCTCCAGGCCAGCGAAGAGTTCGGGATAGGAGGCGTCGTCACCGGGGCGATCCTCTCGGTCTACCAGGCGACACGAGTCCAGCGGGTCTGCCATGACCTGGGCCTCTGGTGCTTCAACCCGCTCTGGCATGCGGACCAGGAGGCCTACATGGAGAGTCTCATCGACGCCGGCTTTGCGGTCATCATCGCCGGTGTCTTCGCCTGCCCCTTCGACGAGTCCTGGCTCGGAAGGGAGATCGACCGCCGCACCCTCGACGAACTCCGCACGATAGCCCGGAAGTACGGGATCACGCTCACCGGCGAAGGAGGAGAGTTTGAGACGTTCGTCACCGACGCCCCGTTCTTCTCCCGGCGGATCGCGATCGAGAGGGCATCAACGGTCTACCGGAACTACAACGGCGTCCTCCGGATCGAGCGGGCGAGGCTGGTGGCGCGATGATCCTGCTCATCGACCTCTGCTATCGGGACGGCTCACTCTCCCGGGACGAGTTCGTCAGGCCGGTCGAACGGCTCCTCCGCGAGGCCGGAGCGCAGTTCACCACCCGCCACTACGCGGTCCTCAGCGCACCGGAGATCGAGGCCGCGGACGCCGTGGTCCTCTGCGGGACAGCGCTCCAGGACACCGGGTTTGCCGGGCATCCCGAGCGGTTCTCATGGCTTCCTCTCTTCGAGCGCCCGGTGCTCGGCATATCCTCCGGCATGCGGGTTCTCTCGTCGGCCTTCGGCGGCGGCACCGAGCCGTGCTGCGAGATCGGGATGACCGACGTCCACGTGCTCGCGCCCGACCCCCTCTTTGCGGAGAAGGAGACCTTTCCCGCGTATGAGGTGCATGAATATGCTGTCCTGGTCCCGGACCGGTTCATACCCCTCGCCGCCTCGGAGAGGTGCATCCAGGCGATCCGGCACCGTTCGCTCCCCCTCTACGGCCTTCTCTTCCACCCGGAGGTCAGGAACGAGTGGGTCGTCGAGCGATTCCTCCGGCGGGTGGAGACTGCTCGGTGGTGAACAGACCATTTTGCACCCGTTCGCGGACGATCGCTCGGCGTCCGCCACGCCCAAAAAGAATCCGGCGCATCAGCCTGCGTGAACCCTGGCCGGCCCCCTCTTCCATCCGCCGGCGGGCCCGGCGCCAGGAGAGCGGCGCACAATCATACCGGAACATCCATACGCCCCGGACCGGTGCCAATCATTAAGGGTTCGCAGCCAGAAACAGGTATCGGGACTTTTCCATGAGACCAACGCAGCCAGTCAAACCGAACAGGGACGTAACGGCACTCCTTCTGTCCATGAGCAAGACCGGCTTTCAAGGGCGAAAGCTCGGGGAGTCGCTCGGCGTCTGGACCAGGATGATCGACGATCCCGACTGCACGATATTCATGGGACTCTCGGGCGCGATGATCCCGGCGGGCATGCAGAACATCCTGATCGAGCTCGTCAGGAACCGCTACGTCGACGTCATCGTCTCCACGGGTGCAAACATCTTCCACGACACCTGCGAGCACCTCGGCGTACGGCACTACCTCGGCCACCACCACGCCGACGATGCGGCACTCTTCGAGGAGGGGATCGACCGCATCTACGACGTCTTCGCGTACGAGGAGGAGTTCCGGAGCATCGATGCTGAGATCGCACGGTTCGCCGACGAGATCGCGCCGTTCCGGGGTTCGTCGCGGGAGTTCATCCGGCGTCTCGGGGAATGGCTCCGTGAACGGAAGCCCGAAGGCCGGTCGCTCATCGCCACCTGCGCCGAGTACGGTGTTCCCATCTTCATCCCTGCCCTCGGCGACTCATCCATCGGCATCGGCCTCGTCATGGCACGCCGGCGGGGGGTCAAGGTCGATATCGACCAGATCGCCGATACCGACGAGATCACGCGGATGGTCGAAGAGTCGAAGAAGACCGGCGTCATCTACGTCGGCGGCGGTGTGCCGAAGAACTTCATCCAGCAGACCCAGGTCATCGCCTCGATCCACGAGCAGCATCTGGGGGGGCATGCCTACGCCGTCCAGTACACCACCGACGCCCCTCACTGGGGCGGCCTCTCCGGGTGCACGTTTGAGGAGGCGATCAGCTGGGGCAAGGAGGCACCCGAGTCACCGCGCGTCCAGTGCTTCTGCGACGCCACGATTGCACTCCCCATCGTTGCGTCGGGGCTGATCGGGAGCGGGGTCCGGCGGGCCCGCCCCGCCCCCTGAAACCACCGCAAATGTTATTAGGATAGCTCACTAAAATTAGTAAGCACAAGTCATAGAATGCTGTGTCTGGAGCAGCACCCCGTGTGTTGCGAGTGTCGAAAGATGCGAAGTTCTATGTTGAGGTAGCCAAGCCTGGTATGGCGCAGGTTTGCTAAACCTGTGTCCCCCTGGGACTCGAGGGTTCAAATCCCTCCCTCAGCGCTTTCACCGACAACGTCGATGATGAGGCGATCACATGGATGATGAAGAGATAAAGTACTTTGTTCGAGTCAGGAACACTGACCTCGACGGCACCAAGGCAGTGCATATCGCACTGACCGGGATCAAGGGCATTGGTCCGCACACATCGCGCACCATCACCGCCCTCGCCGGCGTAGACCCTCGCGCTATCCTCGGCAAACTCGATGACGAGTCGGTCGCGCGGATCGCAAACGCCGTTGATACGTACACCGAACAGGTGCCCGACTGGATGGTAAACCGGCCAAAGGACATCTACACCGGAGAAGTCCGCCACCTCCTCGGAACCGATCTTACCATGATGAATGACGACGATGTCAACCGCATGCGCAAGATGCGCAGTTACCGCGGCATCAGGCACGAGACCGGGCAGAAGGTTCGCGGTCAGCGCACCAAGTCTACCGGAAGGACCGGCACGACCGTCGGCGTCAAGAGAAAGAAAGATTGAGCGGTGATTGAATGGGATATCCAGGAAAAAACCACAAACAATACGCGACGCCCAAGCGGCGGTTCGAAAAGACACGACTTGAGGACGAGAAGCGGCTCATCATCGATTACGGCCTGAGGAACAAGCGTGAACTCTGGAAAGCCCAGAGCGTGCTGCGGAAGTACCGCGCTGCCGCCCGTGAGCTGGTGGCGCTGCGCTCAGGCGGCATCGGCCAGGATGAGTACCAGAAGAAGACCGAGGAGCTCACCAACCACCTTTACCGCTACGGCCTCGTCGGCGAAGGCGCCGATATCGGCGCCATCCTCGCGCTGAAGGTGGAGCAGCAACTCGATCGCCGTCTCCAGACGCTGGTGCTCCGCAAGGGGCTCGCACGCTCCCCCAAGCAGGCCCGCCAGTTCATCACCCACGGCCACATCGCGATCGCCGGCCGCCGGGTGACCATTCCGGGCTACCGGGTTGCACGGGCAGAAGAGCAGGAGATCACCTACTACGGCCCCTCCCCGTTCACGAACGACGTTCATCCCGAGAGAAGCCGCATCGCCCGTGCAGGAATGAGGTAATATCATGGCAGAAGAGAAATGGGGCATTGCACACATCTTTGCCTCCTTTAACAATACCATCATCACCGTCACCGACCTCTCCGGGGCCGAGACCGTCACCAAGAGCAGCGGCGGCATGGTCGTGAAGCAGGACAGAAACGAGAGCTCGCCGTATGCAGCCATGCAGATGGCAATCCAGGTCGCACAGAACGCCCGCGACAAGGGGATCACCGGCGTCCACGTGAAGGTCCGCGCACCCGGACGCGGCAAGCAGCGGAGCCCGGGCCCCGGCGCTCAGGCAGCGATCCGCGCCCTTGCCCGTGCAGGGATGCGGATCGGCCGCATCGAAGACGTCACCCCGGTGCCCCACGACAGCATCCGCGGCAAGGGCGGCCGGAGAGGAAGGAGAGTGTAATGGAGATAGCGTTTTCTCGACTGGACGAGAGAGTCGCCAAATTCACCATAACCGGCGTTTCCACATCGTTTGCCAATATGTTGCGGCGGGCGATGATCAGCGAAGTGCCGACGCTCGCCATCGAAGATGTCCGTATCTACGATAACACAAGCGTCCTCTTCGATGAGATGCTGGCGCACCGGCTGGGGCTCATCCCCCTGCGGACCGACCTGAAGCGCTACGTGCCGCGTGGCGAATGCGCCTGCGAAGGCGTCGGGTGTCCGGTCTGCACCGCCACCTACACGCTCTCCGTCGAAGGGCCGAAGACAGTCTACTCAAGCGACCTGATACCCCAGGACCCCGACGCCCCACCGGCAGAGGAGAAGATCCCGATCATCGATCTCGCGAAAGAGCAGAAGATCGTTCTTGAGGCGTATGCTATCGTCAGCACCGGAAAGGAGCATGCCAAGTGGCAGGCGACCACCGCCTGCGGGTACAAGAATTACCCCAAGATAGCCATCAGTGAGCAGTGCGACGGGTGCGGCATGTGCATCGACGAATGTCCACGCGGCGTGCTTGAGGCCGGACAGGGTAACGTCCGGGTCATCGAAGGGCGGCAGGAACTCTGCTCCCTCTGCAAACTCTGCGAGCGGGCATGCCTTGCCGGCGGCATCGGCACCGAGCCGGCCATCAGTATCGGTTTCGATGCAGAGATATTCATCTTCGTGGTGGAAAGCGACGGATCGATGCCCGTCCGGGAGATCATCGAGAGAGCGCTCCAATACATACAGAGATCATCAGACGACCTGGTAGACGTGATGAACGAGATAACGGGAGAGGGGACTGAATGAAGAAGACAACCGAGACGAAATCGAACCCCCGGCTGGCCGCCCTGATTGTGACGCTGAAAGATGCGTCGCGCGTGCATGAGGCGAACATCTGGCGTGAGATTGCAAAGAGGCTGGATGCACCCCGGAAGAACTACGCCGAGGTGAACCTCAGCAAGATCGACCGCTACGCAAACGAAGGCGAGACGATCCTGGTGCCGGGCAAGGTGCTCGGCAGCGGTGCACTGAACCTGCCGGTGAAGGTCGCCGCGCTGGACTTCTCCGAGGCTGCGGTGAGCAAGATCACCGGTGCCAACGGGACGTGTATGACTATCGAGGACCTCCTCCGGGATAACCCGAAGGGGAGCATGGTACGGATCCTCAGGTGAGACGAATGGTAACGGTTATCGATGCAGACGGATTACTGCTCGGGAGAATGGCCAGCATCGTCGCACAGCGTGCGCTTGCCGGCGAGGAGATTGCCCTCGTGAACGTCGAGAAGGCAATCGTCTCCGGAAACCGGGCGCATGTGCTCGCGAATTATCACACGAAGCGCGAACGGGGATCCCGTGAAGGCGGCCCGTTCTTCCCGCGCAGGCCCGACCATATCGTCAAGCGCACCATCCGGGGCATGCTCCCGTACAAGCGCGAGCGTGGCGTCGCCGCATTCAAGCGGATCAAGACCTACGTCGGGGTGCCGACGGAGTTCGTCGGGATGGAGACCGAGACGCTTGACATGGCCCATATCGACCGGCTGAGCAGCCCAAGGTATATAACGATCGGGGCGATAAGCACCAACCTCGGAGCAAAATATTAAGTGAGGGTGATGGGATGGCAAAGATCATCAATACAAGCGGTAAGAGAAAAACGGCAATCGCCAGAGCGACCTTAAAGCCCGGCAACGGCCGGATCCGCATCAACTCAGTGCCTCTCGAGATCTACGGGACCGAGTTGACGCGCATGAAGATCGCCGAACCGTTGCTGTTGGTTCCAAACGCACTCGACGGCGTCGATGCGGCGATCGATGTTGCCGGCGGCGGAACGATGGGCCAGGCCGAGGCAGTCCGGACGGCGCTCGCGCGCGGCATTGTAGAGTGGCACAACGATCCCCAGATTAAGGATGTATTTCTCGCGTACGACCGGACGCTGCTCGTGAACGACTCACGGCAGAAGGAAACCAAGAAGCCGCACGGCCCGGGTGCACGGGCAAGGTTCCAGAAGTCCTACCGGTGAGCAAAAGAGATATAAGGGATGCAGGACCATTATTATGATACCCGTACGATGTTTTACATGCGGTAAGGTCATCTCTACAGCCTGGAAGGAGTTTGAGGAGCGGCGGGATGCGGGCGAGGATCCAAAACGGATCCTCGACGATCTCGGTCTGGAACGTTACTGTTGCAGGCGGATGCTGCTGACACACAAGGTATTGGTGGAGGACCTGAACCCGTATCAATGAGAGGGGTCGTGGGGTAGCCTGGCCATCCTATGGCGTTCGGGATGCTGTGACCTGAGTTCAAATCTCAGCGACCCCATTTTATCATTAATGATTTTGAGGCTACACGATGGAATCATATACCCGATACGAACGAGCACGAATTATAGGGGCTCGTGCTCTGCAGATATCGATGGGTGCACCTGTTTTGGTTAACACGACAAAAACAGAGCCGCTCGAGATCGCGCTTGAAGAGTTCGATCGAGACGTGATCCCTATTACGGTGAAGAGAAAGTAGTTGATCTGATGACGACCATCGAACAGATTATCCTGAGAACGATCCTGGATAGCCGCGGAAACGAGACCGTCGAGGCCGAGATCTACACAGATTGCGGCTTTGGACGGGCTGCCGCACCGAGCGGCGCCAGCACCGGAACCTACGAGGCGAAGGTACGGCCGTCGCGCGAGGCTATCGATGATGCACAAAAGAACCTGATTCCATCGCTCATCGGTGAGGACACCCGCGATCAGATCACATTCGACGCACTGTTGAGAGAGAACGACGGGACACCCGACTTCAGTTCGCTTGGCGCGAACGTCGCCGTAGCACTCTCGCTTGCGTGTGCAAAGGCGGCTGCATCGTCCCTGAACCTGGAACTCTTCCGGTACCTGGGCGGCGCATTTGCCGGCGAAACACCCCTACCCCTGGGGAACGTCATCGGCGGAGGTGCCCATGCCCCGAATGCCACGTCCATCCAGGAGTTCCTGGTGGTTCCCACCGGGGCTTCCGGCGCATCGCAGGGCGTCTTCGTGAACGCTGCCGTTCACCGGGCAGTGAAAACGATGCTGCAGAAGCAGGGCAAACTCTCCGGTAAAGGGGACGAAGGCGCCTGGGCGCCTGCCATAACCGACATCGAGGCGTTCGAGATCATCAGTGAAGCAATTGCCACAGTCTCTGATGAGATGAACGTTGAGGTCCGGATGGGGATCGACGTGGCGGCAAGCGAACTCTGGGACGGCAAGCAGTACCGCTACAAGGATGCGACGCGGAGCCGTGAAGACCAGATCGCTTATATGGCCGACCTGGTCGACCGCTACAACCTCATCTACATCGAGGACCCCCTCTTTGAGGAGGACTTCGATGCGTTCGCCGAACTGACCGATCAGGTCAGGGACCGTTGCCTGATCTGCGGAGACGACCTCTTCGTGACCAACGTCGAACGGATAACGAAAGGCGTCGAGACGTGCGCGGCAAACTGCGTGCTGATCAAACCGAACCAGATCGGAACCCTCACCGACACCTTCGAGGCGATACACCTCGCTCAGGAGAGCGGTATGGAGACGGTCATGAGCCACCGGTCCGGAGAGACCACCGACGCGACGATCGCGCATCTTGCCACCGCATTTGAATGCATCTTCCTCAAGACCGGTGTGGTCGGCGGGGAGCGAATAGCCAAACTGAACGAACTGATTCGGATAGAGGAGCTGATCTAACTTGACTGGAAATGAGCTTGAAATCGAACTGAAAGAACCCCTGGTACCCGTCGAGGAATACCTCGCCGCCGGTGTGCACATCGGCACCCAGCAGAAGAGCAAAGACATGATGAAGTTCATCTACCGCGTCCGCGGGGATGGGCTCTACATCCTGGACATCCAGGCGACCGACGAGCGGGTCAAGACCGCCGCGAAGTTCCTTTCGGAATACGAGGCGGCGAAGATCCTGGTCGTCACGTCCCGGCAGTACGGCCAGTACCCGGCGAAGAAGTTCGCCGATGCGATCGGCGGCATGGCAGTTATCGGCCGCTTCATCCCCGGGATGCTCACCAACCAGCGCCTGAACAAGTACATCGAACCCGACGTGATCGTGGTGACCGACCCTATCGGTGACTCCCAGGCGATCACCGAGGCGGTCCAGGCAGGGATCCCGATCGTCGCTCTCTGCGACACCAACAACATGACGAAGTACGTCGACGTGGTCATCCCGACAAACAACAAGGGACGGAAAGCACTCTCGATGATCTACTATCTCCTGACCAAAGAGATGCTCCACCTGCGCGGTGTAGCCACATCGCTCACTCCCGAAGACTTTGAGACAGAGTTATAAGACCTGAAGGCACACGAGCTCATCTGATGGATATGCGCCCATGCAGTGTAGCGGGAATGTTCTATCCTGCCGAGCCCCGGCATCTGGAGCAACTGCTGGAGACGTTCTTCCGGAGCAGATCCCCCGGGATCGATGCCCGGGGCATCGTCTCTCCCCACGCAGGCTACGTCTACTCGGGAGAGACCGGGGCCTGTGCCTTCTCTAGCATACCACCTGATTTTGACGGCACGTTTGTTGTCGTCGGTCCAAGTCACCGGGGGTACACGACCTGCGCCTCCGCCGTGCCGTGGGAGACGCCTCTCGGGATCGTCGATCTCGACAGGGAGTTTGTCGATGTACTGGGTATCGAGATCGATGAGGCGGCCCACCAGAACGAACACTCGCTCGAGGTGCAGATGCCGTTCATCAAGTATCGGTTCCCAAGAGCCAGGATTGCACCCATCCTGATGGGCGACCAGAGTTACCGGGCGGCGGCAAGTCTTGCGGAGCAGGTGCTCCGGGCGATCGAGCGCACAGGAAGGAACGTGCGGATCGTCGCCTCAAGCGACTTCTCCCACTACATCCCGGACAGGGTAGCACGCAGACAGGACCTCTCCGCGATCGATGCGCTCGCGACTCTGGACATACCGGAGTTTTACCGACGGCTCCGGGAGAGTGGCGCTACGGTCTGTGGATACGGTCCGATCGCGAGCATGTGCATCGCCTGCCGATCGCTCGGTGCAGAGCGTGGGGAACTTTTGCGGTACACGACCAGCGGCGATGTGACGGGAGACCTCGATCAGGTAGTGGGGTACGCGGCGATAGCGGTGGTGTAATTGGCAACGTGGAGCGCGCCGGGTAAGGTCTTCCTCTTCGGCGAGCATGCAGTGGTCTACGGGAAGCCAGGGGTCGCGATGGCGATAAAGCCTCGTGTCTATGTCACGGTGAGGCAATCCCGAAACCCGACGCGCCCGAAATCGCCCTACATAGACGAGTGTTTCAAACGGATGGGCGTCCGGGGAAGCGTCTACGTTCATTCGCAACTGCAGAGTTCATCCGGGCTCGGATCGTCAGCTGCGGTGACGGTGGCGACGCTCTCTGCGATCAACGACGAGTTCGGTCTGGGGCATACCCGCGACCATATCGCTGATGTCGCGTACGCTATCGAGAAGAAGGTCCAGAAAGGGCGGGCAAGCCCTACCGACACCTACGTCTGCGCAAATGGCGGGATGGTCCTCATCACGGGGAACTCCAAGCGGCGGCTCCCTCCGCAGGGCTTACAGCTCGTCGTGGGGAATACCCTGGTGCCGCACAGCACCGCAAAGATGGTGGAACAGGTCGGGAACCTCCAGAGGAAGCACCCGGAGATTGCAAACCCGATACTGGATGCCATCGGGGCCGTGACGCTTACCGCCCTCCATAACATCAACAACCCAAAGGACCTGGGGCAGTGCATGGATATGAACAACGCCCTCCTGGAAGCGCTTGGTGTGGGGCACCCCGCAAGCAGCAAACTCGTGCTTGCGGCAAGGGCGAGCGGCGCCTACGGGGCGAAGATCACCGGGGCAGGAGGCGGCGGGTGCATCATCGCCCTCTGCCCGCGGCGGGCAAAGAGCCGGGTTGCCGGGGCCATCGAGGCCTGCGAGGGAAAAGCAATCATCACCACGATAGACACCGACGGCGCGAGAAAAGAGAAGCATGAGTGAGACTGTGATACTGAAACTGGGGGGAAGCGTGATCACCGACAAGTCGGGCGAGTGCGCGATCGATCACGCCCGCCTGCACGAGGTTGCCGACGAGCTCGCCGCCCGGCGAGCCTCCGCACTCGTGCTCGTTCACGGCGCAGGGTCGTGCGGACACCCGGAGGCCCGGCGCTATCGTATCAACGATGGCCTCACCCGGGAGAACGTCCCCGGCGTCTACCAGACGCACGCCGCCGTCTCGAGCCTGAACGCCGCGGTCGTCGGAGCCCTGCGGGATGCGGGCGTCGAAGCAATCGGCATCCACCCGTTCGACCTGGCTCTCGCCGAAGACGGGCGCCTGGTCTCGTTCGAGACCCGCCATATCGCCGAGATGACAGAACACGGCATTGTGCCCGTGCTGCACGGCGACGTGGTGATGGACCTTCTCCGGGGATCATGCATCGTCTCAGGCGACCAGCTGGTGACCCGTCTTGCCGTTGCTCTCGGGAGCCGGCGCGTGGGACTTGCAACGGACGTTCCCGGCGTGCTGGAGAACGGATCGATCGTCCCGTACATCGACCGGAGTAGAGCGGCGTCGCTTGCTATCGGCGGATCGGCGAGCACCGACGTGACCGGAGGCATGCAGGGCAAGATCAGAGAACTCCTCGCGCTGGCCGATGCCGGCACCGATGCGCATATCTTCCATATCTCGAAGATCGGCCGGTTCCTGGACGGCACGGAGCACGGCGGAACGATCGTGACAAAGCGAGGCAGAGCATGACAGGAGATACCGCTACATCCTCAAGGAAACGGGATCACCTGCTCATCTGCTGTGAAAAACCCATCGAGACCGGTGATGCCGGGTTTAAGGACGTGAGACTGGTCCATAACGCTCTTCCCGAATGCGATATGGATGCAATCGAGTTGAAAACACGGTTCCTCGGCTCCCCCCTCGGCTCCCCCCTCTTCATTGCAGCGATGACCGGAGGACATCCGGACACCCTCGAGGTAAACCGGCGGCTTGCACGCGTCGCCGAGCGGTATAACCTCGGTATGGGCGTCGGTTCTCAGCGAGCGGCACTGGAAAAGCCCGAACTGGAGAAGAGTTTCGCCGTCGTGCGGGAGGAAGCGCCACATACCTTCCTCTGTGCGAACCTCGGAATCGTCCAGCTCCGCGACCACGGCATCGAGTGGGCAGAGCGGGCTGTCGAGATGATCGATGCACAGGCGATCGCCATCCATATCAATTCCCTCCAGGAATCGATTCAGCCGGAAGGCGATCATAACGCAGAAGGGTGCCTCGAAGCGCTCCGCAACCTCTGCAAAGAGTTCTCCCGTCCGGTCATCGTGAAGGAGACGGGCTCCGGCATATCAGCCGAGACTGCCAGGTTAATCCGGGGCGCAGGGGCGAGCGCCATCGATATCGGCGGCCACGGAGGCACGTCCTGGGCGAAGATAGAACGCCTGAGGGCAAACGGCTCCGACCTTGCCGATCTCGGGGAGGCGTTTCTCTCCTGGGGCATACCGACGGTGGTAAGCCTCTGTGAGGTGAGGACGGTAGGAGGCCCGATCATTGCGACGGGCGGATTGCGTTCAGGAGTCGATATCGCGAAGGCTGTCGCACTCGGGGCGGATCTCGGGGGCATGGCGCTCCCCCTCCTAAAACCGGCTATGGAGAGCGAAGAAGCGCTCTTTGCAGCCGTTGAGGCGATACACCGCGAACTTCGCGTGGCGATGTTCCTGACGGGATCCCGAAGACCACAGGACCTCCGTCACACACGGGCGTATATAACCGGATTGACCCGGCAAATGATTGAAATCAGTGACTAACCACAAAAAATCTCAACAAGGAGGCTACATGGATATCGAGATCATAGCAGTGGGCGGGTATAACGAAGTCGGCAGAAATATGACTGCCGTCCGCTGCGGAAAAGAGATTGTCATCTTTGATATGGGTCTGCGTCTGGACCAGGTGATGATCCACGAGGATGCTGATATTGAGAACATGCATTCCCTGGACCTGATCCAGATGAAGGCCATTCCTGATGACACCATCATGAATGCGGTAGAAGGGAGTGTCAAGGCGATCGTCTGCTCACACGGGCACCTGGACCACATCGGTGCCATACCGAAACTGGCACACCGATACAATGCGCCCATCATCAGCACGCCCTATACTTCGGAACTGATCCGGCAGCAGATTGCAGGCGAACAGAAGTTCGGGGTGAACAATAAACTCTTCGCCCTGAAGGCCGGACAGCGCTACACCATCTCCCCGCAACTCACGCTCGAGTTCGTGCGGGCCCAGCACTCGATCATCGACACCGTCTTTCCGGTCCTGCATACGCCAAGAGGCGCGGTCGTCTACGCAAACGACTTCAAACTGGACCGGACGCCGGTTCTCGGGGAGCCGCCGGACTTTGCACGGTTGCGGCAGATCGGGAAGGAAGGTGTGATCGCCCTCATCACGGAGAGCGTTAACATCGCCGACAACGGGCGATGCCCGAGCGAGAAGATAGCGCGGGACCTCGTGCGGGATACCATCACGAGTTACGAGGACGATAAGAGCGCCCTCTTTGTCTCCACGTTCTCATCGCACATCTCCCGTGTCAAGACCATCGCCGAGTGCGCCCACGAGATCGGCAGAAAACCGGTCCTGCTCGGGCGGTCGATGGAGCGCTACAGCTCGGCGGCCGAACAGTTGAAACTGGTCGGCTTCCCCGAGTCCCTCTCGATGTTCGGTAACCGCCGGACCGTCGATAGGACGCTGCGGCGGATCATGAAGACCGGGAAGGACAAGTTCCTCCCGATCGTCACCGGTCACCAGGGAGAGTCGGGCGCTATCCTCACGAGGATCGTGATGGGGGATACCCCCTACAAGATGGAGAAGGGCGACAAGATCCTCTTCTCCGCAAAGGTGATCCCGAACCCGATGAACTATGGGCAGCGCTACCTTGTCGAGGCCCGTGCCAAGATGGCAGGTGTGCGGATCTTCGATAACCTTCACGTCTCGGGCCATGCTTACAAAGAGGACCACTACGAGTTCCTGCACCTCTTAAATCCCCAGCACGTCGTCCCGTCGCACGGCGATATCGGTATGACCGGGGGCTATGCGAGGTTCGCGGAGGAGATCGGGTACACCCTCGGAAACGATCTCCACATCATGAGAAACGGGCAGAACGTGCTGATAAAGTAGGAGATAGAGCATGACGATGCTTGAAGACTACCTGGAGAAGAATGCTGACAGAATCGACAAGATGATCCACCGCTACTTCGCAGACGTCCACGGCGACCTCTTCCGGGCGAGCGCCCACCTGCTGCTTGCAGGCGGGAAGCGTCTCCGCCCGGCGGTCGTCATCCTCTCTGCGGATGCGGTGAGGAAAGGGAGCTCGGACGACCTGCTCCCGGCGGCTCTCGCGCTGGAGTTGACCCACAACTTCACCCTCATCCATGACGACATCATGGACGGCGACGTCGCGCGGCGCGGCGTCCCGACGGTGCATATGGTCTGGGATGAGCCGACCGCTATCCTTGCAGGCGATGTCCTCTACGCAAAGGCCTTCGAGTTCATCTGCCTCTCGGATGCCGGGGACTCTGCAAAGATCCGGGCGACGAAGATGCTCGCCCGGACGTGCGCCGAGATCTGTGAGGGACAGAGCATGGATATGGCGTTTGAGAAGCGGGCGGACGTCTCGGAACTTGATTATCTGGAGATGGTCAGCAAGAAGACCGGCGTGCTCTACGGTGCGTCTGCCGCAATCGGGGGAATCCTCGCGGGTGCGACCCCGGTCCAGGCCGACGCCCTCTACCAGTTTGGGTTAAACAGCGGCGTTGCCTTCCAGATACAGGACGACCTCATCGACCTCCTCGCAAGCACCGCGAAGAGCGGCAAGGACCGTGCATCAGACATCAGGGAAGGGAAGCAGACCCTGATAGCGATCAAGGCACGCGAGAAGGGGCTCGACCTCGCCCCGTATCGGAAGGATCTCTCGGGCGAGGAGATCGAAGACCTGATCGCCCGGCTGGAGGCTGCAGGCATCATCGATGAGATCAGGGCCATAGCTGTTGAGAAGGCTGTCGTCGCAAAAAAGGCGCTCACAATCCTCCCGGACTCGGAGGAGAAACGCCTCCTTACGGAGATCGCCGACTACTTCATAGACCGGGGCAACTGACATCATGGAGAGTGATCTCGAGCATCTGCTCTTCATCCACGCGTTAGCGAACGCGGTGAAGCATGATAGCACCCCTAAGAGCGGAACGGTCATCGGTACGGTGCTCGGCAAACACCCGGAGTTCCGAAGCCGGGCCCGGGAGATCGGCCCTCTTGCAGCAAAGGTGATCGCGGAGGTGGCGGCGATGAGCCGGATCGACCGGAAGAACCGTCTATCAGAGATCGCCCCCGAACTCCTGGCCGACCAAACCGAGACGCACGAACGCAGCCGCGAGCTCCCCGCCCTCGAAGGCGCGGAGAACGGCGTGGTGATGCGGTTCGCACCGAACCCGAGCGGACCGCTGCACCTCGGGCACGCCCGGGCCTCCATCCTGAACGATTACTATGTCCGGCGGTATGGGGGCCGGTACGTCCTCCGTATCGAGGATACCGATCCAAAGAGGGTCGACCCTGAAGCATACGGGATGGTGCAGGAGGATATCAAGTGGCTCGGACTCGGGATCACCGATATCGTCTACCAGAGCGACCGGCTTGAGATCTACTACGACCTCTGCAGGAACCTCATCGAACTCGGCGGAGCCTATGTCTGTGTCTGCGACGCGGAACGCTTCCGGGAACTCAAACTCAAGGGGAAGGCGTGCCCCTGCCGGGACCAGACGGTTGAGGAGAACCTGGAACTCTGGCAGCAGATGCTCGATGGGGAGTTCTACGAGGGCGACGTCACCGTCAGGGTGAAGACGGAACTCACTCACCCCGACCCGGCGATGCGGGACTACTCCGCGATGCGGATCGTGAACGCACCTCTCCACCCGCGGGTGGATGCCACGGTCTTCCCGCTGATGAACTTCTCGGTCGCGGTGGACGACCACCTCCTCGGGATCACGCATGTCGTCCGCGGAAAGGACCACATAGCAAACACGAGAAGGCAGCGCTACATCTTCGATTACTTCGGCTGGAAGCCGCCGGTCTACCGCCACTACGGCCGGATGGGGATATCCGGCGTCGTCCTCTCGACGTCGGGGATGCGCGAGGGGATCAAGAGCGGGCTCTACACCGGATGGGACGACATCCACCTGGGGACGATGCGAGCGATCGCACGCCGGGGTATCGAGCCTGAGGCGGTCCGGAACGCCATGGTCGATATCGGGATCGGCGAGACCGATATATCGTTCTCGTGGGAGAACCTCTATGCCAAAAACAAGGAGCTCGTCGACCCGAAGGCGAACCGCTACTTCTTCGTGCCCGACCCGGTCGAGGTGACGGTGGCGGGCGCTCCGCGGCACGAGGCCCACGCGGCCCTCCACCCGAACGATCCCTCCCGCGGGGTCCGGACCCTGGTCGCCGAGGGGAGGGTCCTCCTCCCGAAGGCGGATATCGAGGGGAAGAGCATGGTCCGGCTAAAGGACCTCTATAATATCCGGCTCGAGCAGGTCGGGGATGTGCTGCAGGTCTCCTACGCCGGCGACTCGCTTGAGGATGCCCGGCGCGAAAAGGCGCCGATCATCCAGTGGCTCCCGGCGGGGACAGGAATCCCCTGTACCCTCATCAGGCAGGAAGGTGGTCTCTCCGGGTTCTGCGAGCCGCTGGTCGCCGGCGAGACGAACCGCGTCGTCCAGTTCGAGCGGATCGGGTTTGCCCGGATCGACTCGGTGGACGGCGGCCGGGTGAGCGCCTACTTCGCGCACCGGTGAGACAATTCATCTTTTTCCGGGAGAGAGGTGGGGTTGTGCCGGCCGGGAGCGTTACGGTTGCGCATCACTCCCTGTCACCGCGCGAGAGCCTTGCTCGGTTCCCTTCAGCGAATTTCCCGATTTGAGATCAGAACGCCGATATTCATAAGACACGACGTCGGCAGCTGCGGGTTTCCCGGGAGATAGACCTGTTCGCAGCACGACATGCACCAACCCCGGCAACGGATCACCGGGTCTTTCTTCAGTATTACGGATGCAGTCCAGGCGATCACGGGGTGCTCGCTCGGTCGTCGCACGCTGAAATACCGGCCCTACGGCAAGTTTGCCGCTACGTTCATCAACCTGGCAACACAGGATGCCGTCAGGGTCTCGGCCCTGGAGAAGGAGCGGCCGGAGAAGCCCGGCCCAGAAGATATGAACGAAGCAGGAACGATGCTGCATGATGCACCGGAGGATCTCTTCAGGGTGCAGAGAGTCAGGGTCGTGATTCCGGAAGGCGACCTCCCCGGCTTCCCGAAGCACCGGACCCGCTGCAGCAGGTGCGACGAAACGATCCTGGACGACAAAGAGATTGTGGCCGAAGAGGCGATCATGTGCGGCAATTGCGCCCGGGGATCGTATTACACAGTGATGGACTGAACGTGGTTCGGGGATAGGATCATTCTTCCTTCTCCCACCGGATATGGGCCGTCTTCGAGACCCCGGGAATCCAGAACCCTGCCTGTGTCTGCACGACTCGCTCATGCACGAAGGAAGCAACGATCTCCCGCTGACGGTCGTCGCGGACGTAGAGACGCCGGCAATAGTCGGCAACGGCTTCCTCCTCGGCTGGGTAGCACTGCCCTTTCTCCACGTGTTCAACCAGCACATGCGAATAGATCCCAAGCTGACACAGGCAGTTCCAGAGAAGATCTGCCGTCGGCTCGGCAGTATACTCATTTCCATGAAGTTTCGGCCAGAGTTTGAAGTTCGCCGCAGTCCACGTGGGCGGCGTCAAGAACCAGAACAGATGTACCGATCGTTTCGCTGCCGAATCCATCTTCAACAGGGAAGGACCGATATCGTCCAGCGCAAGGGAAAATGAGGCGACGACGACATCGTGCTTCCCCACCTCCGCAGGGTCCGCATCTTCCCACCGGGAAGGAATCTCGCGGATCTCCGGGGCACCGGTCATTTCCCGGTACTCCCTCATCGCGGCCCGCATCCCGGCGGACGGCTCCACGACCGTGACGTCGCAGCCCGCAAGAGCAAGGGGGACGGCAAGAGTCCCCGGACCCGCCCCGATGTCGAGCACCGTAGACCCGCGAGGGATCTGCATCGCCGCAATCTGGTTTTCGATGCGCGACCGATCGCTCCCTATCAGCCGATCCACAAACCGGCTGATGTTCTGCGGATCTTCCCAGAAACTTTTGCCTTCGTCCCAGATCTGCCTCTGGCGGTTCGCCATCTCGTGCTGCTTGTTCCAGAGGGAGATATAGTCAACCGCCATGCTTTCATCCCTCAACAACCACATTCCGTACCAATAACGGGACAAAAGCCTGTTTCGGCACGGGTATCCAGGCGGGTTTTACATAAACCACCAGGTCGCTGCAGAAGTATCCCTGCCTATCGTCACGGTCTATCATAATAACTCGTACAATAGATTTACAGGCACATAAGGGTAATCCGAGCAGTCTCGACTCATCTCCGCCGCCACCCCCCAAACCCGAATCACACCGGCCCTATATCTGGAAGATCGGCTTCCAGTACATCGAGGCAGTTATGCGCTCTGAGACAGACGAGAACTACGACCTGCTGTAAGTCCCGGCCCCGGCGGGAGGCGCGAGGTAGTTCGGCTACTCCGACGGGCCGACCTGTAATTATTTTGGTTGCCGGGTGCTCGACCGGTGGATGATCGTCTTCTCCGCAGATCTGCCGAAAAAATGGTACCCGGAACCGCCCTCAGCAATCGTATCGAGCAGCGCATCGGGGCTGGTGACACTGTCCCCTCCCAGCATCGTCACGCCGCGCCGGAAGAACGCGTCTGGAAGCATGCTGGCGGTCGGCCCGACAACGATGATCGAAGCCCCGGGCCGGGCGAGGGCAAGCAGGGGTTCGAGCGTGTTGTTGATGAGGGTGGTCCCGGTGATGACGAGCATATCGGCCCTGCGGACCGCCGCATCCGCTTTATCCTGGGGGACGGCATAGGGTAGTTCATCGGGCTTTAACGTGCATAGGTCGATCTCGAGGATCCCGAACGGCTTCCCCCGCGCTTTGAGCCGTCGAATGATCGGCACGAGCGCCCCCACCACCACGACATACCCCTCCTCAGGCAACGGCACGGCATCAAGCGCGTCCAGCCCGCTCTCCCGGACGTAGCCCGCTCCCGGCCGGCGCTTCCAGCAAGATTCGGAAAGTGCGTTGAGGACTGCAATGCCGACTGCTTTTTTGAGCGGAGGCGCACGGGGGAGGTCGCGGAGAAATTCCCCGGCGCTTCGCCCCACAAAGCGGCCCGGGTACGGCATGGCACGGGCCGAGCTGGGGCAGCAGACCGCTTCCGGAATCTCTTTTACCGGGGTGAAGCAGAGGCCACCGGAGCCGTCGTTAAGTTTCACGCCGGTGAAGAAGATCCCGATCACGACCCTCTCCACGGTGAGGGAGTCAAAATCGTTCCCAAGTATCTCCCGGACCTCCCCCGAGGTCTCTTCGAGGATTGAACCGGGGCGTACAGACCGGGCTGGCATGAGATTCCTGTATCCTGTGATAGAATTAAGACAGCAAGCCTATTTTAAGTACTTTATGGGCGGTTGTACTTCAGCCCGACTGTTAAGCAGAAGAGGATCCGGTGTGGATAACATCTATCGGCCTGCCGTTCGCCGACGGACGGGAGCGGTCCGCCGGGGTTACGCATTAATAACAAAATGCCCAAGATTCTGTACAACGACTGCCCATGAAACGAAACACGTTCTATCTCCTGGCCGGTGTTGTTGCGCTTATCGAGGTCGGCATCTTCTGGCTCTCGGTGGAGATTGAGAGACCGATTCTGATCCAGGTTGCGTTCGTCCTCGGCGTCCTCCTGATCTATCTAGCGCGGAGGAAGGTCGAGGAGACGATAGAGGACGAACGAACAGCGGTGATAACCCAGAAGGCGGCACTCCGGACACTGGAGGTCTTCTGGGTGGTCTTCTTCGCGGTCAGCCTGGGGAGTGCGGTCGTTGCGTTCTCAAGGCCGCTCGGACTGCGGCCGCACCCTCCGGGTCCCCACGAGATGATCCCTCCGGACGCGCTCGACCTCCCCGTCTTCGGCGGGTTTGCGATCTTCCAGATGGCGCTGCTCTGCCTGATGATCTTCCTCTACGTCGGATTCAGGATGTACTACGCCCGCAAATACGGAGAATGGGATACCGATGAAGAACAGGATTAAGGTCTACCGGGCGATGCACGACCTGACCCAGGAAGGGCTCGCAAACGAGCTCGGGGTCACCCGGCAGACCATCCTCGCCATCGAAAAGGGGAAGTATGACCCCTCGCTCGAACTCGCCTTCAAGATCGCCCGGTTCTTCGGCGTCACGATCGAGGAGATCTTCATCTACGACAGCGTCCCGGGATTGAAGCCGCCGGAATGACCTGGTATTCGCCCGCTTTTCTTCTGGCACCATACCCGCACCTGCAGGATTTAGTAAACTATTAATAACAAAATGTATAACATACACGACGTAGCAGGCGGGCCCCGCCCCCACTGCAGGGCCGCCACTACAACCCGAACCGATGGGGAGGCATCCCCACGGGTATAAGAGCAGCGGAAGAGGAGAGTTCCGTCACTCTCCGACGGTGGCGGGAGTCACCGGGCGTCATATCGTGTGGCATGCCCGCCGGGACCCGGGCAGGTCTCATGACACACTCGACCGGAGCATATTCACCCGAACCTCATCATCACTCCACCTCTCTCCTCTTCCCGAGCACAATGCGCGCGGCCTCACAGGAGGCGTTCTGTTTTCGCACGGGAGAAGGGAGGCACTCCATGGATGCCGGTTGTGCACTCTACCCTGATACAACGGACCACTCAAAGTAAACAATAAATAACAATATGTAAAACATACATTACATCGTCAGGCACCCTCCCGGATCTTGCGGGAGGGCGCGACAACAGATCAATAGATCCAAGGTACGTGAAAGACCATGAAATCTGCAAGAACGTTATCAGAACAGTTCCGGAGGCAGAACCGATGAGGCCGCACCTCTGCATCCTGGTTCTCATCTTATCGACTATCGCGGGCGCCGCCGCAGCCGCGGAGACGACGACGCCGGCGGAAGCGCAGATCGCGGTAACCAACGTCACCGTCAACCCCAATACGCTCATGCGTGGCGATACGGGCACGGTGACGGTCGAGATCAAGAACACCGGGTCGAGCAGCGTCGCCATCAGCAGGGCGGAACTGTACCCGGATGGGATCGCCGTCGTCAACGACAAAACCTACAACTCGGTAGGTACCATCGGCCCCGGCAACACGATGTCGTTCACCTTCACCGTGAGGGCCGATGGCCAGGACGGCATCTACTACCCGACCTTCTACCTGGACCTCAGGGACAGCGGGAGCATCCGCTACTCTGTTCCGGTGACAGTCGAGAGCACGGAGATCCGGGTCTCCGTCGTCGACGCCCCGGAGACCTACCCGGCAGGCAGCCAGGACACCATCGTCCTCTCCATCGGGAACCCCCGCGAGGGGAGCGTGAACGGCGTCACCGTCACCCCGTCCGGCGAAGGCGTCACGAACACCCGGACGGCCGTCTTCCTCGGCGCCCTCGCGCCGGATGAGATGAAGAACGCCTCGTTCGAGATCACGGCGTCGCAGTCGACCGAGCTCACCTTCGACGTCTCCTACCGGAATGGGATCAATGAGCACCACACCACCCTGACCGTCCCCGTCGAGGTCGGCGGACGGGCGGTGGCGCCCGATATGGTGGTCAACAACATCGAGGTCGTCCGGAGCGGCAGTACGATCACGCTGACCGGAGACGTGACCAACGCCGGCCTCAAAGATGCCTACTCGGTCAAGGTCACCGTCGACGACCCGGCGACAGCAACCGACCCTTACCCGGTCTACGTCGTCGGCGGGCTTGAGCCGGACGACTTCTCGAGTTTCGAGGTCACGTGCACCGCAGGCGGCGCATCCTCCATCCCACTCGTCGTCGAACACCGTGATGCGGACGGCAGGGCCTTCACCGAGACCGTGACCGTATCGCTCAACTCCGCGAGCCAGGCGTCTATGGCGGACTCGAACGGCCAGGTCCCGTCCGGCATGGCCGGCGGCCCCCAGGGCGGCAGAGGGGGCATGGGCGTGTTCGGCTCGTTCGGCAGCGGGTTTGGACAGATCCCGGTCCTCGAGATCCTCCTCGTGATCGTCGGGGGCGTGGCTGTCGTCGTCGGATGGCGGAAAGGTTACTTCGGGAAACTTCGTGCCCGGATGCGGAAGTAATCCGGGGAGGATGAACCATGAGCAGTCCGGTTATCGAACTCGATAACGTCGCGAAGGTCTATCCCCTCCCCTCAGGCGACGTCACGGCCCTCTCCGGGATCTCTCTCACCATCGACGAGGGGGAGTTCGTCGCCATCATGGGGCCGTCGGGGTCGGGGAAGTCAACCCTCCTCAACCAGATCGGGTGCCTCGACCGCCCCACGTCCGGCGACCTCTTTCTCGCCGGGAAGAACACGCGCAAGATGGACGACCGGGAGCTGACCGGCCTCCGTCTCTCATCGATCGGCTACATCTTCCAGAAGTTCAACCTCATCCCGCTGCTCTCCGCCTACGAGAACGTCGAATACCCCTACATCGTGAAACACAGGAGGAACGACGATACCGGCCGGGTGCGGAACCTCCTCGCCCAGGTCGGGATCGATAAGTCCCTCTCGGCCCATAAGCCGAACGAACTCTCCGGCGGCCAGCAACAGCGGATAGCGATCGCGCGGGCGCTCGTCAACGATCCGGCGATCCTCCTCTGCGACGAGCCGACCGGCAACCTGGACTCCCGGACGAGCCTCCAGATCATGGAGATCCTTGCCGACCTGCACGGCCGAGGCCGGACGCTCGTCATGGTGACCCATAACCCGGAGACCGCAGGGTACGCGGACCGGACGATCACGATACGCGACGGGAGGGTGGCATGATCGGGAAGGACATCATCCTCGCGCTCTCGATGCGGAGCGTCCGGCTCCACTTCCTCCGGTCGGTTCTTGCCGCACTCGGTATCGTGATCGGCGTCGTCGCCATCGCCTCGATCGGTATGATGGGGGCGAACATGACGCTCTCGGTCACGGAAGAACTCTCCGATATGGCAAACAAGCTCACCGTCACTCCCTACCGCGGCGGCGGGGGCGGCATGATGATGGGACCGGGTGGCGGGGGCGGTTCATCCTCCGATGACGATGACGATGTGATCGATGAAGACCAGTTCCGGGATATCGAGCGCATCACCGCGAAATATGGGACGGCCTATACCGTCAGGTCCGAGTCTGACCGGGTCGAGATCGGCTCGGATACCGGGAGGGCGACGATCTACGGCCTCGATGCGGAGATCATCCGCGAGATCCTCACGGTCGAGACGGGAGAGTACCCGAAGAGCACGACCTCGGTGGTCGTCGGGCCGACGCTTGCAGAGCGGCTCGGCCTCAAGATCGGGAGCAAGATCGATATCGGCGATCCCGACGAGGGGTCCACCACGACCGTCCGGGTCGTCGGCATCCTCGAGGAGCGCGGCATGACGATGGACCTCTCCACGGATATGGCGATCGTCGGCACCGACAGGCTCTTTGTCGGCATCTACGGCGGGGAAGGAGAGTACGACCAGGTCAACGTCGTCGTGAGCGACATAGAGAACGTCGATGCGGTCAAGACGGCGATCGAAGAGGAACTCAACAGGCAGGAGGATACCGTCACCGTCCAGGACAGCAGCCGCATGATGGAGAGCATCACCGCGACAGTCTCCACGATGACGACGTTCGTAATGGCGATTGCGGGGATCTCGCTCCTCGTTGCCGCAGTCTCGATCTTCAACGTGATGATGATGTCGGTGAACGAACGGATACGGGAGATCGGGATCCTCCGCTCCATCGGGACGCAGCGGACCGAGATCCTGCGGATGTTCATCTACGAAGCCGGGATCCTCGGCCTCGTCGGGGCGGCCATCGGCGCCGTCGCAAGCATCGTCATCGGCTACATCGTCGTCCTCGGCATGGTGGGATCAACCGAGTACTTCTTTGCGCCGGCAAGCATCGGCTACGTCCCGATGGCCATGGCTGTCGGGGCCGCGATCTGCGTCGTCACCGGGGTCTACCCGGCGTGGCGGGCCTCGAACCTCGATCCCATCGAGGCACTGCGGGCAGAGTAGGACATACCAGCACCGTCTACAAAAAAGAGGGAACGGGCTCACCGGCCCTGAACCGCCGCTCTCTCCGCCCGCCCGACCAGTTCCCTGAGCACCGCCCGGGCGAGTTCGACGTTGCCGTAGTCCCGTTCACGGACGACCTCGCGGATGCAGGCCGGCAGGTCGACGATGCGCTCCGCCTCACGGATCTCGGACGCGAGCGCCTCAAGATCCCTCCTCTCCCGCATCCGCTCCCGGTGCCAGGCTGCAGACCCCCGCTCCGGGTCGATTGTGAGGACGGCCTCATAGCATGCCGCCGCATCATCGTACCGGCACATGACCCCGAGCACCCAGCCCTTGCTCTGCAGGGCGAGGATATGGTCCGGATCCTGCCTGAGCGCCTCATCGCAGCAGGCGACGGCGTCTTCGTTCTTCCCCATGCAGGCAAGAGTGTAACCCATTCTCTGCCAGGCCGTCGCATCTTGCGGGTCGAGAGCGAGCGCTCGATCGAAACAGGCAACCGCCTCGGCGTAGCGGCCGGCTTTAATGAGAGCAAAACCCTTTCGCCGCCAGAGAACCGGGTCCTTCGGGGAGGATCCAAGAGCCCTGTCGTAGCAGACGACCGCTTTATCGTAGTCCCGGGTGCTGCAGAGAGCCTGGCCCCTGTGGTACCATACTCCGGTACCCTCTTCTCTCGTCGCCATCGAACCCTGAAGGGTGATCAACCCATAAGAACCTAACCCGTATCGTCCCGCAACGAATAAGACCAGCTGGATGAGAGATAATGGCATTATGGCAGACAGGATCCTTGTTGCCTATGCCACCCGTTACGGCTCGACCGTAGAGGTGGCGGAGACGATCGGCGATGAACTCAGGAAAGCAAGCGTTGCGGTCGATGTGCGACCGGTGAACGAAATCACGGATCTCTCCTCCTACCGGGCGGCCATCATCGGGAGCCCGATCTACATGGGGAAATGGCTCCCGGAACCGCAGGTCTTCATCGAGCGAAACCAGCAGTACCTGCGCACCATTCCGGTCGCCTTCTTTGCCGTGGGGCTGACGATCGAAGAGGGGAACCCCGAGTCCCTGAAGAAGGCGGAGATGTCGATGGACCAGGTCCGAATGCTCGTAAAACCCGTCGATATCGGTCTCTTCCCCGGAAGGCTGGAGAGCGGGCACCTCTCGTTCACGGACCGTGCGATCATCAAGATGATCCGGGCAAAGACGGGAGACTTCCGCAACCTGGAGGCCGTACGCGCCTGGGCGCAGGCGGTGCGCGAAAAGATTGCCCCGGCGTGACCGGCCGGCGCCGCCCTCCGGCACAAACGAGGCAGCAATACGAAAACAGGCATACCACCCCATTTTTCTCGTCCAATCTTGTAGATCCGCAAGAGAAAGTGCTTATAGGACGACCGCTCACCTATAAAAATCATAAGGTGAACCGGGTGAATAAATACTCCTTTGTCGCCAGAATGCCCGACGAACCGGGCGCGCTGCACCGCGCGGCCGAGATTGTCAAGTCCTACTCGGGCAACATCATCCGCGTACAGTACGACCGCAGGATCGATCCCGCCACGGTCTTCTTTGAGGTGACCGCCACCCAGGAGACCTACTGCCGGATGAAGGAAGACCTTCACGCGATCGGCTACCTCCAGGAATCGCTGCCCACGCTCGGGTTTCTTAAGTTCTCCGTATACCTCCCCCACCAACCCGGGTCGCTCTTTGAACTTCTCACCTACATCACCGGGGCCGGGGCGAACATCGCGTACATCGACTTTGACGACCAACGGTGCTCCTGCTCCGGCCGGGTCACCATCAGCCTGAACATCGAAGAGACTGCTGCGGTGGAGGACCTGCTCGACCGGCTCAAGTCACGCTACCGGCTCGAGATCCTCGAGTACGACACGACCGGCGAGAAACTCGACGACACCGTCTTCTACGTCAGGTTCGCACAGGCGGTGCGGGGGCTGATCGGGACGACCAAGGATGAGTTTCTGCTCTCCCTCCTGCAGGACGTCAACCACATCGTCCAGGAACTCAACAGCCGCGGCCAGGACCCCAGGGAAGTCTTTGAGTGGATCCTGCTCACCGGGAGGACGCTCCGGGACACCACGGGAGAGCGGTTTTATGCGGATGTCCAGCGCATCCCGATCAGCGATAGCGTCGAGATCTTCTGTTTCCAGATGCCGGGCGGCGGGAACATCTTCCTGCTCCGCGCCCCGGACGAGACCGTCATGATCGATACGGGATATGGGATCTATCACGAGGACGCCGTGCGGATGTTCCAGCACTACGGCCTCGGGGATCTCACCAGGATCAACCGGATCTATATCACCCATGCCGACGCGGACCACTGCGGGGCGGCCGGATTCTTCGATGCGACGGCGTATACGCACACCGGGTCCCGGGAGATCATCCGCCGGGCGAACCGTGCCTACGGCTCACGCAGCGAGTCCTCGATCCTCGAAGAGGTCTACACGACCATCATCAACCTCTTCTCACACTTCACACCGCCGGAGAACCCGGAACTCTTCCCGGCAGAAGCGCTCGGCACACGGTCGATCTTCCCCATCCTCGGCCGCTTTGCGGTCGAGGACGTTGAGTTCGAAGTTCTTGAATCCCTGGGGGGGCACATGCACGGCCAGGTCTACCTCTTCTCCCCGAAGCACGGGATCGTCTTCACCGCCGATACGCTGATCAACTTCGGGAGCCTCGATGAGGGCCGGAAACGCTACAACTCACTGGCCGACCTCCTGGTGACGTCGGTCAACGTCGACAGCGACTGTGCACGCCAGGAGCGCAAGGCGTTGCTTGAGTTAATCCGAAAGCACGACGAGGATCGCGCCCCGGCCGACCGCCGGTGCCTGGTGGCATGCGGCCATGGCGCCGTCTCCGTCCTCGCGGACGGCAAACTGAAAGCGGTCGGACCGGTCGAGCGCTACCGGGCCAGCGAGAAGAGAGGAAGTTAGGCGGCCGGCCGGATGCCGGCGCCGGGCCCGGTTCCGTTCACGCCGCCTCACGAAACTGTTGCTCCCCCAGAAGCGCAATTGCTGCGCCGAGAACGACCAGGAACCCGCCGACCAGCAGCACCAGGGAGTCCAGCTGGATGAGGAGGAAGAGGCTTGAGACGATGCCGACGACCGGGATGACAGGGAGGGTTCCGATACTCCCCGGTATCCGGAAGGGCCGGGGCACGTCCGGCGCACGGTACCGGAGCAGGATCACGGATGCGTTGATGACGACGAATGTCACAAAGAGCGTGAAATTGGTGATGTTCGCGACGAAATCGATCTCTCCGGCAAAGAGGAAGACCATGGAGGCAAGTGCGACGGCGGCGATGGCCGTCCAGGGCGTCCGTGTCCGGGGATGAACCCGGGCGAGGACCGAGGGAAGCGAGAAAGAGGACGCCATACCGTAGATGATCCGGGACGACGCCATCATCATCAGGAGAGCGGTGTTTGCGGTGGCGAAGAGGGCGATGACGGAGATGAGAGTGAACGCTGCAGGACCGAGGGCGACGGACGCGACCTCGGCGAAGGGTGCCCGGGAGGCGGCCAGTTGCTCCCATCCGACAACCGAGACGGCGGCGAGGGAGACGAGAACATAGAGAAAGATGGAGACGGCAAGCGCGATGATCAGGGCAAGGGGGATAGTCCGCTCCGGGTTTCTGGTCTCCTCCGAGAGTTTTACCATCTCCTCAAATCCCATGTAGGCAAAGAAGACGAGCGCGGACGCCTGCAGGAGGCCGGGGAGACCATGGGGCAGTTCGAGATAGTTCACCTCTCCGAGGTGCGGGAGGCCGATCAGGATGACCATGACGATGCCGGCGACCTCGATGAGCGTCATGGTGATGGCGATCCGGGCGGTCTCCTTGATGCCGGAGAAGAGGATCCCCGCAAGGATGAGGATGATGAGGATCGCCGAGGGGAGGACCGGGAAGCCGACAAGGTCCGAGAAGTAGCCGGCAAACCCGAGTGAGACGGTTGCGGCGCCGAGGATGCCGGAGAAGATGATCAGCCAGCCGACGACGAACGCAAGCCGCCGCCCGAAGGCGTTAGAGACATACTCGAACTCGGCGCTCGCACGGGGATACATCGACGAGAGTTCGGCATAACTCAAGGCGCTGAACCCGGCGATGGTGGCTGCGATGGCAAACGTCAGCCAGACGGCGTTCCCGGCCATGCCGGCTGCTTCCCCGAGCAGGGCGTAGATCCCGGCACCGAGGATGATCCCCACGCCCGACAGGGCGACTGCAGGCAAACCGAGCTCGCGCCGGAGTTTCACCCCGGGGTTCGAAGCGTCCGGCTCCTCTTTCAGCATATGGTTACCTTATGTACCCGCCCCATTTATGAGTTATCCGGCGGACGCTGCCCTACTCCGGTAATGAAGAGGATCCCGGATCCGGACATAACTCATATATATCGTGACTGCCCATGCAGGCCTCCCTGTCAGGGGGAAGTGATCAGATGGCACAGAATGTTGTTGATATCCTGAAGCAGGAGCATGAAATGGTGCTCTCGCAACTTTCGGAACTCTCAAGCAAGGGCACAAGCAACCGTGAGCAGAAGTACAGCTCCTTAAAGGAGAACCTCATTCCGCACATGATCGGCGAGGAGCAGGCCGTATACCCGAAACTCATGGATTCGGGCATGCAGGAGATGGCGCTTGAGTCGATCGAAGAGCACAACGCGGTCAAGACGCTGCTCTCCCAGCTCGACAGCGCGTCGACCTCGAAGGAGGATGTCTGGGTGGCGAAGATAACGGTGATTCAGGAGAACGTAAAGCACCATATCAGCGAGGAGGAGGAGCATATCTTCCCCGAAATGCAGCAGAAGATGAGCAACGACGACCTCTCAAGCCTCGGAAGCAGTTACGAAGACGCAAAGAAGGCCGCCCTCCCGGTTGCGGCGCGTTGAGCGAGCGAGCGGACCGATGCGGACAGGTGCGCGGCACCGGCGCTCCCATTTTTTTCCGGCCGGAAACTGATAACGGGTTTGAGCCCTGCGAAATTGTTATCTGCCATACCTTCTATTGCTCTCCGGACGGAGGCCATGTATGCCACATATTCTTGAGTTGATCCGGGACGACCACGACCTGATCAGGAGCCTCTTCGATGAACTCGAGAGCAACCCTGAAACCCGGGATGTCCGGTGCATCACGCTCCGCCGTGAACTGCCGGGACATATGTATGCGGAGGAGGCCACGCTGTATGCATACCTGCGCGATCGGGTGCCGGAGGAGATCCGGCGTTCGCTTGAGGAGCACTCGCAGGTCCGTGAGGCGCTTGCCCGGTTTGAGCAGATCCCGCTCAGGGACGATGCCTGGATGCCGGCGCTCGTCAGCCTGAGAGGGGATATCGAGGCGCACTTTGCCACGGAGGAAGGAGATATCTTTGTCCTGGCGGAGCGGCACCTCGATACGGGCGTCCTCTTCGAACTCAGCGAGATCTTCCAGGAGGAGAAGCAGAAAGCGGCAAAACTCGTGGTCGTGTAGCCCCCCGTTACGTACGGCTATGGCGAGAGGGAACCACGGATGAAAGTCGTCATCGATCCGGTTGTCTCGCTCAGCACCGATGAGGGGGTGTTATCGCGGATACTGCACCGCATACAGGAAGAACGGCAGTTCCATGGTGCAAACGTCCCGGAAGCACAATCTCCGGAGGCACCGCCGATATCGTAGCGCGTCAGGTCTCCGGGGCAAGTAAATAGTATTACCATGACAAATGGGGAAAGTTAAATAATATATAAGAACCACAGATAGCATGGTGCCACCGCAGTGGCGGCACATCTTGAGATCCAGACATGGTTTGAAACCCTCTCTTCGACGTAAGATCCTGGAACACCCGTGACTCCGAAGGACGGGGAAGAGTCGCACCGGGCATCGTGCCGGATGTCCCGGAGGGTGCTGTAAGAGAGTTTCAGCGGGGATGGAAAGGCCGTTCCTTTCCCCTCCCCCAATCCGGTTCGCTTTTTGAGAGCAGTCTCCAGGATATCTGCCGGGAAGGGAAGACCCGGCCGTGCCGGCGTATGACGACGGAACCGGACGGTGAAAAGATACTGTTGTAGAAAGGTGCGTTACGCAAAAGGGACGATCAGGAACAGATAACTGGCGCTCGCACAGTCATATACAAGAAGAACTACAAGAAGAACTACAAGAAGAACTACAAGAAGAACTACAAGAAGAACAGGTTTCAGTGTAAAGGAGGTAATAGCAGCGAGTCGGGCTTCCCGAGGGCTCTCGCACCTCAGTACCACACAACACGTGAGAGGGCTTAACTGCTGGGTTCGGAATGGGTCCAGGTGTTTCCCCTCTGCTGTGGCCGCTATTACCAGTTGCGACCGAGTGTGACGCGTTTGATCGGAGTCGAAAATCCTTACGGATTTTCTCCCCGCCCAGCCGCTTCGCGCCCGGTCGGAAGCCAAGGCCCGGACTTGAACCGGGGTGTAGTTGATCTGCAGTCAACCGCGTGGCCGCTCCGCCACCTTGGCAAGCCGTGTTACCTCCTATAGGTTAGTCTCCCGGGCATATAAAGGTAATCACCTTGCACCCGGATGAAACCATCAGGATTAAGTGCGCGATTCTGGATTTCGTCTGAGTTCAGCGGAAGGCATCGGACGTTAGTATCCGCGGACTGAACACGTCGTTGCCTTCGTGCTTACATCCCGGACCTATCAAACGGGTCTTTTACCCGTGTCCTCAACGGAGTCTCTTTTTAGGTCAGGTTTCAAGCTTAGATGCTTTCAGCTTTTATCCCTTATCGCGTAGCTGCTCGGCATTGCCCTGTCGGACAACCGATCGACCAGAGGCGACGACGGAAAGTTCCTCTCGTACTATTTCCATCTTACCTTCAGACTCCAAACACTCCAGATAGATAGTAACCGACCTGTCTCACGACGGTCTAAACCCAGCTCACGATCCCCTTTAATAGGCGAACAACCTCACCCTTGGCCGCTGCTGCACGGCCAGGATGGAAAGAACCGACATCGAGGTAGCAAGCCGCCGGGTCGATATGTGCTCTTGCCGGCGACGACTCTGTTATCCCCGGGGTAGCTTTTCTGTCGTTAATGGCCCTCATCAACAAGGCTCATTAGTTCGTTAGACCCGAGTTTCCTCTCGCGATTTCTTGCTATGCGAAATCGCGTCAGGCCAACTTATGCTCTTGACACTCTCCTGTGAGTTTCTGACTCACATGAGTTGACCATAGGGCACCCTTGATATTTTTTCGAGGGTGTGGCGCCCCACCCAAACTGCCTACCTACCGTTGTCCTCTCGTAAGAGAGTTAGTGTTACAGTAAACCAAGGATGGTGTCTCATTGTTGGCTCCCCACCCCCCGGAAGGGGTGGATCGACGCCTCCCATCTACGCTGCGCAAGGAATACCGTAACACAGCGACAGGCTGCAGTAAAGCTCCACGGGGTCTTCACTTCCCATCTGGAGTCCCTAGTCTCTGCACTAGGATAAAATGTTCAACGGCTTCGTGTTAGGGACAGTAGGGCTCTCGTTAATCCATTCATGCAAGTCGCCAATTAAGCGACAAGGTACTACGCTACCTTAAGAGGGTCATAGTTACCCCCGCCGTTTACGAGTCCTTCGTCCGGTTGAACCCGGTGTTCAGATACTCGCACTGGGCAGGAATCAGTGACTATACTAATCGTTTCCGAGTTGCAGTCACCTATGTTGTTATTAGACAGTCAGAGCCCCCTGGTCACTGCGACCTGCCTGATCGCCAGGCAGGCACCCCTTCTCCCGAAGTTACGGGGCCAATTTGCCGAGTTCCCTTAACACGATTACACCGACACGCCTTAGCCTCTTCAGCTAGGGGCACCTGTGTCAGATCTCGGTACGGACATTCATCCCCCTTTTCACGGGCTCCAGGAATTTGCCGGGTTACCCCATCACGTCTTCACTCGCTTCTCACCATGGCGGTACTCCACGAGTTTGAACGCTTGGACAGGGCGACGACCCTGTCCGGCATATCCCGAAGCGTCAGGGCGGTAAACCGCTACGGATGAATGGTACAGGAATATTAACCTGTTTCCCTTTTGACGTGTTCGAATTACGACACATCTTAGGACCGACTAACCCTCGGCTGACGAACATTGCCGAGGAAACCTAGCCCCTC